>NZ_JAUBTL010000018.1:0-111711 GCF_036702475.1 Microcoleus sp. D2_18a_B4 | reverse complement strand
GAATTTAACAGGCTTTTCAATTCACATATCATTTTCAGTTTGTTTTGTCAACTCCTAATACTGAACCGACGCCCTAGCAATTTCCAGAGCTTTTTCTCGCATTCCTAGTGCGAGCCCTTCTTCTCTGCCTTCTTCTCTGCCTTCTTCTCTGCCTTCTGCGATGCCTTGTTCTCTGCCTTGTGCAATGCCTTTTTCAATTCCCTTGAGCAAGACACCCTGCTGATCGAGAATAAACATTTCACGTTCTTCTAAATCTGCCAACTCCTCTGGATTCAAATTAGTTTCATTGGCAATCGCAAAGGCTTGCTGTATTTCCGAGACTGTTTCCATTGTTGACGGCACTATTTCCAAGCTGGGAGCATTTTTCATAAAATAAATCCACTTGTCAGTCAAAGTTTCTAACTCATCCAATTGTTTATTGAATTTGGGCAATTCGATAAATATCAGTTCAATCTCTGGATCGACATAATCAAATAAACGCTTTTTCTCCTTGAACACAAAGTGAGAAATTACTTCTTGGTCATTGTCAAACATTTCAAAATCTGTAATTGTCAAAGCAATTACAGGTTTTAACTTAAAGTAACCTTGACCGCGAATCAGTTGAGTAGAGTAAGTTTTCGCAGCATTGTAAACCACCCGTTTCGCAAAAGATGCTACATTTAAAGTAAGGATTCAGGTCTGAAGAATGGGAATGAGCTCAGGCATAGCCAAGTCACAAGAATGGGCAGAAAGAGCCTCACGGAAAAAAGTCATTACTGAACGAGCTTGAAAACGACAGGTTTGAATCACACTAAGTAGATCAGCCGTTTCCTCAAATCGTTTCATCGAACGAGAGCCGCCAGAAACTTTCCGCTTAGTTACAGCTAACCGTAGAGAACGTTCGGCTTTATTATTATCTGGAGGAACCGAGGGGTCAGAGAGAAAATACCACCATTGTTCTGCCTTATCCCGTAAGGATTTGAGTAACAAACCTGCGGTATAACCAACTTTGTTCAACCAAGTCTCCAAAGCAAGATTCAATCGTATTTTGAAATCAGTTGCCCATGAGTAGTATGTGAGTTGCTCCTTCGTCTTGCGCCACGACTCATGGGCGATAAAAGCTTCATCTATTAATGACAGAAATATTTGAGCGACTGCTGCATTATCATTGCCAGGAAGTACCAGCACTTTCTTAAAATGCCGTCGTAAATGGGCCAGACACTTCTGTTGAGCTGCGACTTTCACACCATTATAAACACTGAAATCATCTGAGCTTAAGACTCCCGCAAATTCTTTGCCCAGCATGGTTTCTAGTTCCACGCGCCCCCTGGTATCTGCGGCATGAAATAAACAAAATCCTTCTCCACTAGCCGTCCATAGCCATTCTTTAACCCCCATCACACACCACGGCGTTTCATCTACATGAACGTTTGATTGTAGAGGGGCCCATTCCCACAGTGCTTTGATAGCTGGCTCTACTGCTGCTGCTACTCGTTGATTGGTTTTTTGGAGTGTTCCTACGGACACTTCTATCCTGCCGAGTTCCCACAACAATTCAGTCAGCTTATCGTAGGAAAGATGTCCATAATTCCCCAGCCAGACTAAGAGTGCTTGAAGATTAACGCTCAAGTCTTGTCCTGGAATTATGCCGCTTGGTGGTTCTCCTCTGACTACTGCACCACATTCGAGGCATTTACACGATTGTGTTTGATATTCAACAACTTCGATTGGTTTTGCTACTAGACTTGCTACTTGCTGTCTATGAATGTTAATTACTTCACTTAATTCTTTACTGCCACAATTGAGACAGATGTCGGGTGAGCTAATTTCGGTTCTGTCTACTCGTCCAAACCCTTTTCGGGTTTTCCCGGGATGACCTGGTTGTCCACCTGGTTTCTTTTTTTGGTCTGCTTCTGGTTGAACTGTTGGTTTCTCTGATTTTTGGATCAGATCCGTTGATGGGGGCTTTGATGAAGTCTGACTGGTGGTTCGACTTTTCCCCGTAGCAATGGCTAGTTTTTCTTGTAATTCTTCAATAATTTTTTGCAGCCCCAGTACCATTTCCACCAGTTCAGCTTGGCTCAACTGCTGGATTTCGGTTTTTTTCTGCTCTCTGGTGGCTGCGGGCTTTTTCATTCGTTTATTTTACCAGCTTTTGACACTGAAGTTTTTTTGACCTGAATCCTTACCATTTAAAACTTGCATTTCGATAATTACAGTTGCGCCTCCTGCAAGCCTGGCTTTGACATCCAGGTAAGAGTCTTTGAGATACGGAACTCTCGATGCTAAATACGGGTCGATAATTTCTAGGTCGGCGATGGTGGGGTTGCCATCATAAATCATGGCATTGAGAAAGCTGATTAAAATTGGTTTGCTTTCGTTGGAACCGAATATTTTTTTGAAGGCAAAATCGGTTTTGGGGTTAATGAATGTCATGACCAATCTCTTTTAAAATGACTTACCTATTATTTTAACCCAGTGGGAAAATGGATTGGGCGAGTTACCAAAACTAGATATCGGATGCTCTATCCAAGCTTGAGCCGATCGATAATGAAGTCCATCAGCCATTAGCGCTTGCTCTATCTTCTATTCTGTCAAATGGACTTGTCGAATCTCTTCTAGCGTCAGATCCAAACATTGCGCGATTTGCTCATCGCTCAATCCTATTGCTTGCAAGCGTTGGATAGCCTCCATTTTCGCCTGCCGCTTTCCCCGCAAAAACTCAGGCGACTCTTCCTGTGACGCGCAGACATTCAGTGAGCCGATTAAACTGGACTTCGCCCATACAAATGTACTAACAGTCCTAAAACTCTTACTCTACAAAGGATGCAACTGTTGCTCTGAAAATCTGTACCCATTGATCAGCAATAGCTGACGCAGGCGATCGCCCTCAATTGTTGTATATTCAATATAATTGCCGATCGCAAACAGATATCAATCATCTACAGGGGTACACAATTTTTTACTTAACAATTGAAACCTTTGTGATGAGAGGCTTTTGAGCCTGTGTAAGTATATTTGCAGGGTGAAGATCAGATTTAAGCAAGCCCAGCTAAAAAAAGAATATCCAGAACCACGACTTCTTTAAGTGCTGCGGCGATATAAAAGAAGAGCGTTTTACTTTTAATTAGAGCGACTTACTTATCCGAAAAAAGAACGATCGCCCGACATCACCCAAACCCTAGCTAACTACAGCCACCGCAGACTCTGGCACCTGAGAATGCTCCACGCGGAACACATTGGCGCTCAGATTAGCAACAACTTGTTTTCCCTGCTGCGTCAGTTCCAAATAGCCGATCGCATCCTTCACATACCGATAAACCACATTCCAATAAAACTTCGGATAACCATCCCGCAACTCCCCCGGATTTTGATAGCCCAAAACCAGATTCTGCCCAGTCTCCTCAAACTCGTAAAACAGCGCCGCAATCTTTTGCAAATATCGCGGATCGCTCAACTGACCAATTAAATCAGCAGCCCGAACTAAACCCGGATAATTTACCGTATCTTGATAATCTTCATCTGTAGGAACTGGGAAACGAGTCAGCTCAATATTATGCTTAACCAGCTCAGCATCAATCAGTTTGTGACCGCCAAAACGCTCGTCAATAAACATTTTTCCGCGATCGACATGATAAAGCATCAAACTAGCATCCGTCGCCCCTGGAGGCAGCGTTAATTTCATGTCACCTATTCCCGTCGCATACAGTCCTAAATCTGTTCTATCTTGTCGGCAAACACCTTTAACATACCCGATATCGTGACATAGCAAAGCAATGTGGAAGTGCAACCAATCTTCGCAGGAAACACCCCCTTCGCGGATGTGCTTCCCCCCCAGAATTGCTTGTCCCACCAAGGTCACTAAAATAGTGTGTTCGACATTATGGTAAAGAGCATCGCTATTAGCAATATTTTCTAAAGCCATACTCGCCACCCAAGCAATAATCTCGCCATAGTCAGATTTAAACCCGCCGTAAGTGTGGCGGTAGCCTTCAATCAGCCGATTGACAAAAGCCTTAATAAGCAGTTCAGTTGCGTTAAACATATTGACTTCCCTCATCCCACCTAGATTATTAAATTATTTTTATAGTTATTGTTTTTGCTGCTACCGTTTGATGTTATTTTTGGCTGAAGCGCCACGATGGATACCCACTCCTATCGAGAGGCATCCATTGATATTATCAACAATTATGGCTTAAATTATGGCTCTCGCAACTACCAGATCGATAGACCCCATAAATAATTGATATCAATGGGCGATCGAGGTATGACACCCCTCAATCAGCATTACGGTGTTACATCTTCGCCGCATACCTCAGTCGATTTTAGATTTACTCCACAGATACATCTGGGATTTGGAACTAGGCTCTAAAATTTTGGGTTGCTCACTACTCTTGTGGGAAACTTGTATCTGTTTTGGCTGACCCCGCCCAAAAATGAGAGCGAGCGAAAGCGTAACCCCATGAATTCCTCATACACAGGATTAAGCTTGCACATAGGCGGTATGTGGAAAAAATGGTGTCCCAATAACTAGATATATCTCTCACAATGACCGAAAGCATCCAGGATACAAGCCCCCGGATTCATCCCTGGAGAAATAAAAAACCTGTATCCGATAAAGGAGCCCCCGAATTTATCCGTGGGGTCAATGCTTCAATTCTTTAATCTAAAATCTAAAATCTAAAATCTAAAATCGATTGACACCCTACGGGTATAAGTTGGCACACCACTGAGTTACTGGTGGCTCTCCCACTGCAATGCTATCGAGCCACTGTCGCACGGGTTGCACGAGGATCTCGCGAAAAGTTAAGTCTTGGCACTGATTTTCCGGGAAAATACTTGTAGTCAAGTTCATGATTAATCTCAGTAATCATTACTAACAAAAACTTATGAATCACCCGACTTAATCATCAACGAAACCCACTGTTGCGCCGGTGACGGGAAGAAGTTTTACGGGTGGCACTCGTCGCCCCCAAATGTGATGCGAAGAGCTAGCATTTGTGATTGAAAACTCGCTCAAGTGTGAGACAGATCACGCCCCCTGTTCCCTACAGAATGTATATTTAGATAGATGGCAAAAAAATAAGACAGAATAAGTGCCAGCCCTCCGTCCCAGCTTCCCCCTCCCATCATCTGCGATCTATTACTCTGTATACTTACTAATATAAGGTTTCAGGCAATGATTAAACAAAAACATAAATATGCCGACCTTGCTCAACTCTCCCACACTGATACCGTGTTCCAAAAACTCCCTGTAGAAGTTAAAGAGTGGGCAGAAAGCTTGCCTTGGAACCAACGGCGCTATGTCCTGTCCCTCTGCTACATATTGTGTGCATCTACTCCCGACTTGCAAGCAGAATTTTTAGATGATTATACAGCCGACGGTTTAGTCTCAAAAATGTTTGAAGATGTAGATACTCTACACAGAGTCAAAGAGTATTTAATCAGATTTCGAGTCAAAAAACAATTAAACGAATCAGATTTAAGAAGCTACATTAAACAATTTTATATCCACTCAGCTCAACAATCGCGCCGAGAAACTGACCAATATTTAGAATCGGCACTCCGCTTCGTCTTGAGTACAGAAGAACGCAATAATGTTTTTAACTACATTTTGGGCTTTGAATTTATTAAAATTGTGTTTCAAATGAGCTGGTTGCAACACGAAAGATTAGCGAGACTCCAAAAAAATCAGTCGCAGTTTATTGAAACCTATATCAAGCCGATTCAACACGCACACAGAATTAATGGCATAATTCTACCGAAAGATGAGAGAATCTTTTTTGCCAGACGCACCTATTACGTTCAACTGCCTAACATTTCCTACAGAAAGCTGATTGAGTTAGTCATGGCAACTTTTACTACAGAAATGGTGAGTAATTGCGGATTTTCTATCAGCCGCCACTCTCAAGCTCTGCGTTTTGACTGCGATTACATTTACGATCCAGAACCAGAAGAAGAAAGATTTCCTACTGACTTGCAATTTATTCATTGACTTTACGCAGTAATGTGTACCATACATTGCTTTTTTCTGTTTACTTTTAGTTTCGCGTTGGACACAGGAGAGTTTTTGAAGCATGGGACTTGTAGTCGGCCAGTTAAAATCGGATTTTGCAGCCGGATTTGATATAAAATAGGATGGCTGGATCAATTAAACTTCCCCTTGCATTTCTTCAATTTCAAACCAGCTAACTATCACTCCCGCTAACGGAATAGCAAGAAATATGCCTAAAAGTCCTGCTGATCTTGCTCCGACTAACAGTGCAAAAAATACCACTACCGGATTCAGGTTAAGGGAATTTTGCATGAGTCTCGGATGAATAAAGTTGTCTTGAATTTGCTGCAAAACAATGCAAGCTGCGAAGACTTTTAAAGCTAGCCACACATTTTGAGACAATACAATAAAACAAACTAAGCTAATTCCCAGCGTCGCTCCGATTCCCGGAACTAAATCAAACAATCCGATAATAAATGCTAAAATTAAAGGAAATCTCACATCTAACAGCAGGAAAATTACAAAGCTTGCTGTTGTCAAAAATAACATTAACAGAATTTGTGCCTGAAAAAATCCTAAAAAGTTTTTCTCTATTGTTAAACTTAAACGTCTGTGCAGGTGTCGAGGTATAAATTTTAGAACCAACAGCCACAGCCTCTCTCCATCAAGTAACATGAAAGAAGCCACTACCATAATTAATATTAAATTCAATAAATTGGTTAAAAATACTTGTAAAAAAGCAATACTCGATACAACTCCAGCTAAAGCTTGATTTCGCAGTTGTTCCTCAATAACTCGCAGGTTAACTTGCAGGTTTCTCGCCCGCAGGAATGCTTCGATCCGCTCGGACAGAGGCGCCAGAGCATTCACAAATTCAGTCATGCTGTCTATTAATTGCTGTCCTTGAGATAAAAGAGTGACGCCTACGGTGACGGTGAGACCGCCAAAAACTAAAATGGTGAGCAGGACAACGAAGGCGACAGCTAAACTTCGCGGTAAAAATCTTTGGAGAGTTCGCACCGGATAGTTGAGCAAAAAAGCCACGAGTGCAGCAATCGTGAAAACCGCGACTGCTGTTTCAAAGTAAGCTAAAAGTTGCAGTCCAGCCCAACCGGAAGCAAATAAAAGCAAAAACCGGACTAAGGCTAAATTGCTTAGCATATTCCAAAAATTGGGAGGGGTTTTTTCTTGCTCTTTCACAGGGATTTTTAGGGGTTAATAATAGCTCAAAAATATTGCAGAGCCCTCTTTTAGAATGGCACCCAAGATATATCTGTGGCTATCCCCCTCAAGGCAGAAAACAGATGTCGAAGGAAGAAGGAAGTTCGGCAACGGATTGTGTAACGGATTTAACGGATAGAAGGAAGTTCGGCAACGGATTGTGTAACGGATAGAAGAAAGAAGGTAGAAGGAAGAGGGATCTCTTCGGCGAAGCCTATCGGGTAAAAATAAGGAGGAAGCCACAGGGGAGAAGGATGAAGGCAGCAAGCAGTGCTTTATCACTGCTGTTTGGGGCAGGGGTGGGTTCTCTTCACCATAAGTTCGATCGCCCCCAATACCGAATCAAACACAAGCGCGATCGAACAAACAGCCTTTCTGACTCTAAAACCGCCTCGGAAACTCTTTGCCAGGGGAGTATTTGTCCTGGCAGGCCCCCAACTAGGAAACAAAAGCTCAAACAAAGCTGGCGCCGAAAAACCCGGTTTCCGTGCCAGTGGCGAAAAATTTCAACTCTGCTCCGTGGAAGATAGTTTGACATACTCACCGACGTGAAGGTACGGTGATTCTTAAGCCTCGCGACTTAAGTTTCTGCTTCTTGGCAACTGCCTCCACCCTCAAAGAGTTTTGGTCTTATGTTCGCTCCACAGACTAACCCCGCAAGCCCTGCGGTTTTTACGTGTCGAATACCAAACGGAATTCTTCGTAGGTTTGATTCTAGGGTTAGACTTCCATTGCCCTATCCTCTTGAACCGGTCTACCGATTTTGCTTCGCCGCCAGCACCTCGGGCTGAACTTCGCTCGTATAGGCTGTTTGATCCATCGTCTCGGGTGGGTCGTTGACCAATTACATTCTAATATAAATCCGTCCTAAAAGGACGGGGTTTCTACCCAAATTTGTGATGAACAGGTCAATTTTTGGGATACTAGAAACTAGCACTCAACTTAGCTGAGGAATAAACGTGCTGCTATCAAAAGGCTTTGAAGTAGAAATGTATACCGGCACTCCCGAAGGTGAGGTTGTCGGTCTCTCCGATCGCATAGTTGCCGATCTAGAGGGATTTGTGCGGGAGCCTGATAGCCGCAATGTGGAGTACACGACCGCCCCGCTGTGCAGCTACGATCGCCTGCTGTGCGCCTTAGTCAAGCCGCGAGTCCGGCTGCGCGAGTATCTCAAACAATTGGGCGACTATACCTTGCTGCCGGGAAGTACCTTGTCTCTCGGAGGGAGCGATCGATTTTACAGATCCGATCCCAACAACCCCTACCACACCTACATCGAGCAAACCTACGGCACAAAAGTCGTCACCGCCAGCATTCACATCAACATCGGCATCTCCCAACCAGAAATGCTGATGCGCGCCATCCGCCTCGCCCGCGTCGAAGCACCGCTATACCTTGCCTTGAGCGCATCTTCCCCCTTCCTCGACGGCGAAGTCACGGGCTATCATTCCACTCGGTGGGGTTTGTTTCCCAAAACTCCCGCCATCGTCCCCCTGTTTGAAAGTCACAAGCATTACATTCAGTGGACTGAAGAACAGCTAGAACTCGGTACTATGCAAAATGTCCGCCATTTGTGGTCTGCAGTGCGACCAAATGGCGATCGCCGCCCCTACTGTCTCAACCGCCTCGAACTGAGAATTTGCGATCTCGAGGTCAATCCTCTGGCTTTGTTAGCCATCACTGCCTTACTAGAAGCTCGCATTTGGCAGATGATGGAAGACCCCAGCTTAGACCCCTTAGAACTCAGCACCTTACCGGAGGCCACCCGCAACCAAGACTTAGTTGCTCTCACAGACGCCAACGAAATTGCTGCATCCCGGCAAAGTTTGGATGCCGAACTTACCCACTGGCAAGACGGCAGAACTATTCTGGCACGAGATTGGATTGAGGAAATTTACCGCGAAGTGTGGCCTATAGCCAAAAAACGCGGCTTTAGTTGCTTTCTATCGCCACTGAAAAAGATTCTCCGGGAAGGCAACACGGCCCAGCAGTGGTTGAAGCTACAGGAGGGCGGTTCGGACACCCGCAGTATTATTCTGCAAGGGATTCAGGGGATGGCTCACCAAGAATGGGAGCTAGAAGACAACTTGTGCGCCCAGTTAGTTGCCTGAAGTATCGGCCGTTATTATAACGGGGGCTTTCACTAGCCCCCTGGCTATGCGTACTCAGCCAATAATACAAATAGCCGGAACCTCCTCCGAAAAAGTTGCAGAGGGACGCCCAAAAACAAATCAGAATATTTAATCAATGGAGCTCGACAAAGGTTATAAATAAAAGCTATAAGGTATATATACCTTGGGGTAGTTTTATAAATTTCCCAATAGCTGTATTTTAGGCTTTTAATTAGCTTCATGCCCCAACTTGTCTTGATTCACCCGCAAATCCCCCCGAATACTGGCAATATCGCCCGCACTTGCGCTGCCACAGGCACGGAACTGCATTTAGTCGGCCCGCTGGGGTTTGAAATTAGCGATCGCTACCTGAAACGGGCAGGCTTAGATTACTGGCCCTACGTCAATCTCCACTGCCACGAAGACTTAGCGGCTTTTCTGGCTTGTCGGCAGCAGCGCGGGGGACGAGCGATCGGATTCAGCACTGGCGGGCGATGCAATTACGCGCAATTCCAATTTCAGCCCAGCGACTGGCTGATGTTTGGCTCGGAAACTGTAGGCATTCCCCAATTCGTCTTGGATGCCTGCGACGCCACAGTTTTTATTCCGATGAGCCAGCCTGGAGTCAGGAGTTTGAACCTCTCCGTCAGCGCCGCTGTGGGTTTATTTGAGGCTAAACGACAGTTGGGCGAGCTGGGATAAATCATTATCAACACATAAATATATAGAGATTTAATAGCTGCCGGAGGCGGCCAAATCTCCATTTAAATATAAGAAATTTGTATCAAAGGGGTGAAAATCTAGATAGCCGACATTAATATATTTTATTCATTCAAAAACAGATTGTTATCAGCAACACCAAATGACTACAAGAGGATTCAGCAACAAAAATAAATAATTTTAGCGATTTAGGGCGTCAGCGAGCACCAGCTTAGGTCTGAACACTATATCTAGTAAATATACGGTTGTAGCCTGTCCGGAAATTAGCCTAAAGTCGGATAATAGGTAAGAGTTCAGAGCCTTACGGGAATGAAGATTTTATGTATTCGTTCCAGCTCTTGCGGTGTAAGGCTTTTGGGGTTAATTGCAGCAGGTTTGACCGAGAATTTTAAAATTTCTGACGGTTTGAGCTTGTCTAAATTAAAAAAGCAAGGTAATCTGGCCTAAGCATGATAGCTGTCAACAATCAGAATATTTTTGCTTGTTGATTTAAATTCAGCGTCATGCGATCCCCTTGAGTGTTTCCAAGGACAGTTAGCGCTTCTCAGTAGGAGGTCGTTTTTTTGAAACGAACATATCCCCAAATTAAGCCTGTTCAGGCTAGTGAAATCGACAGAGACGGTTCTGCGGAACCATCCAAACAGACAACGCTCAGCACAGGCAGAGTTCGCTCTCTCGCCACGATCGGGCTGGCAATATCGGTAGGTGCTTCTGGCATCCTGTTACCGAGAAATGGAGACAGCGCTCGCGCGTCTGAACTCGCACCGACATCGGAATCCACCGCTGAAGTACAGCCAGTATCGGCCAACGGGCCCGCTACGTCCGCACAAGTTGACGGTTCCAGGGCCGAACAGCCCGGATCACCTTCTGAGCCGGCGACGGTTAAGGTGCAGGAGGGGCAAAGCCTTTGGGAGCTTTCTCGGGATTATCAAGTTGAACCGTTGGTACTAGCAACGGCCAACGACATCAAACCCGATACCATACTCCAAGTTGGCCAACAGCTCAGAATTCCGACTGCGACGGAAGCCACACCACAACAGAACGCCGGCTATAGCACATCGGCTTCGCTAGATCGCGCAGCGACGGTCAATCCCGAACAAGAGTTAAATCTGACTGGCTCCGAGCCATTTGATAGTGCAGCAATGACAGCGCTGCCATCAACCGCAGCGACCCCGCGGGTCACGATGGTACCGGAACAAAGTTCGATCGATATCCCGAATGCAGACGGGGCGATCGACAGTTTGAAAAAACAGGAAAACCGCACCACAGAATCGGGTCGAACGATGTTCGGGTCGGAGGGGGGAGCAAATTTATCTACACCTGCGGCATTTTTGCCGGAGTCAGCACCGACGCTGACCTCCCCCGGATATGCAACTGGGACAACTATTCCTGACCTCGATGCCACACCTGTACTTCCCAATTCCGGGGGAGGTCAAGCAGCATCGCCCGATCGAGCATTCGAGTCAATTGAACAGTCTTTGGCAACACCCAGTTTGCCCTCGGCTGTGCTAGTCCCCCCTGCAGGAAGTACCGCCGGGCCGGCTGAGGTTCTCTACAGCGTGCGTCCGGGAGATACGGTAGATGCGATCGCCAAAGGTCACGGCGTATCGCCCAAAGATCTGATCTCCGTCAACAAGCTCGGCAACCCCAACTTGCTGAATGTCAATCAACGGCTCAAAATTCCCCAAGTGGGGTTGAAAAATCCAGGGGTGCAGGCGGCAGCCTCTTATTCTGCCTCCAACTCTACATCTGTCTGGGCGGCGAGTTCGGTTCCCGCATCTTTGAACCCCAGCTCGTCTACCTCGGAAATAGCCGGTGCTGGCGTTGCAGCCCCCGCGCCCAAAGTGCCTGTTGTCTCTCCCCTGGAGAACCTGGAAGGTCTGAACAATATTTCAGCGCCGATGGTTCCCCAAATTAACAGCATTCCGCTGACTCAAGTTTCCCAAACCATTAGCGATCCACGGAAGCTGGATCTTCAAGGCGAACCAACATTTACAGGTGCAGTTGACACCAGTGCCCTGCCCTTGCCAGCCAGTGCAACTGCTACCGCCATCGCTACGGGAGAATACCCGCAGCCGATCAGCTTCGTGGCAAATACTAGCGCCCAGGGTTCAAATGCCGATCCAACTAGCGCTTTACCAGAGTCGAATTCGGAGGCTCTCCCCACCTCAGAAGCTCTCAACCCTTATTCCGAACGCTTGAGGGCAGAAGTTGTCAGGCTGCGAGAGGAATATCGTGCCTCGCGCAATTCGATCGGCGCCAATGCGGTGTCCCTGGCTCCAAATGACGGGCCCTCGGTCAACCCGTCTGAGGATATGCCAAGTGTCAATCCATATCTCTACACCCCCGACTATACTGAGGCGGTGCAGAATGAAATCAGCAGACCGCAATCGAGAGCCTGGTCTGAGCAGGTTCAGAAGCAGCAGCAAGAGCGTTTAGACCCCGCTCGCGCAGCCGAACTGCAACCGATAAATCTGACGCCGACCTCTGCTGGGCAGCAGCCTATGGTAGCAACTGCTCCTTTGGGTTCTGAGGCTTACGACCCCCTAAGCAACCCGTCTTTGGGACGCATGGTTTCTCCAGAACTGCCTCCGCTTTCGAGCCCTGATACTTATCTGCCTAACGGCAAACAACAGTCGGCTAGCCGGTTTATTTGGCCGTCTAAGGGCGTTCTGACTTCTGGCTACGGTTGGCGCTGGGGACGGATGCACAGGGGAATTGATATTGCAGGGCCGATCGGCACGCCAATTGTGGCAGCATCAGACGGGGTGGTTACCTATGCTCAGTGGAACGACGGCGGTTACGGGTATCTGGTGGAAATTACCCATCCTGACGGCACTGAGACTGTCTATGCCCACAACAGCCGAATTTTGGTGCAAAAGGGTCAGAGAGTCGCTCAAGGGGAACAGATTTCAGAAATGGGCAGCACTGGCTTCAGTACCGGGCCGCACTTGCACTTTGAAATTCATCCTGCCGGACAGGGTGCTATCAACCCAATGGCTTTACTGCCCGACGATGCGTCCAGCGCTTCTCGGTAACGACTGGTCGGAAGTTATGGGTTTTGAATGATTACCAAAACTCATAACTTTTACTTGAAGTCATTAGAAATAGTGTTGTTTGAAAACAAGACATAGCTAGCCCTACCGTGCTACGATAGTAAATCGTGAAGTAGATTTGGCTCAGTGGCGCAGTGGTTAGCGCAGGGGACTCATAAGCCCAAGGTCGCAGGTTCAAATCCCGCCTGAGCCATTATTTAATCAAAAAAACTGCGCTCTCAAATTTGAGAGCGTATTTTTTTGATCGATCGAGAAGATACTTGTAGTCGTTATGAGTATGATATATTTGTAACAGTTCGTAAAAAAGGAAACAAAATCTATGACCAGTGAATGCCTCCGGGTTGGTCAAGCTGCACCCGATTTCGCAGCGACAGCCGTAGTGGATCAGGAATTCAAGACAGTGAAACTGTCCGACTATAAAGGCAAAAAGTATGTAGTCCTGTTCTTCTACCCCTTGGACTTCACCTTTGTGTGCCCAACTGAGATTACAGCATTTAGCGATCGCTTCGAGGACTTCAAAAAAATCGATACCGAAATCCTCGGCGTATCCGTGGACAGTGAATTCTCTCACCTCGCTTGGATACAAACAGACCGCAAAGCTGGCGGTGTTGGCGACCTCAACTATCCCTTAGTTGCTGACCTCAAAAAAACAATTAGTTCGGCCTACAACGTCCTAGACCCAGAAGCAGGCATTGCCCTCCGAGGTCTGTTCATCATCGACAAAGAAGGCATCATCCAACACTCTACTATCAACAATCTTGCCTTCGGCCGCAACGTGGACGAAACTCTCCGAACTCTGCAAGCTATCCAACACGTCCAGTCTCACCCCGATGAAGTTTGTCCCGCCGGCTGGCAGCCCGGTGACAAGACCATGACTCCCGATCCTGTCAAGTCTAAGGTATTCTTTGCTGCGGTTTAAGCCGATTATATTTGTAGGGACACGGCGCTGCCGTGTCCGTACCCGCAGAGGCATTTATTTAAGCGGATTTTTAATTACCAATTAGCAATTAGCAATTACCCAATTAGGAAATATGCTGACTTCTACTAATTTTAGCGGCTTGTTAAATGAGCGGTTTTTCCAAAATTTATTGCCTGTTCCGGCGAGTAATGTTCTGAAGCTGGGACAGAGGACGCCAGATTTTGAATTGCCGGATATTAATAATGGCAAATTGGTGCGGCTGTCGAATTATCGGGGCGATAAGCCTGTAATTCTGGCTTTTACGCGGATTTTTACAGAAAAGCAATATTGCCCTTTCTGTTTTCCTCACATTAAAGCTTTGAATGAAAACTGGGAAAAATTTGCCGATCGCAATATAGAATTATTGATGGTTGCCAGTACCGACGATCGCCAAAGCCAAATAGTGGTTAGAGATTTAGGCTTGAAAATGCCTCTGCTTTCTGATCCAGGCTGTCAAGTTTTTCGGGCTTATCAAGTCGGTCAGGCTTTAGGTGCTCCTTTGCCTGCTCAGTTTGTTTTGGATGCTGATGGAAAACTCCTCTTCAAACATTTGTTTTCTTTCATAGACCACAATGCTAGTGTGGACACTTTGTTGAAATATGTCGATCATCGGTAAGGACACCGCTGCTGTGTCCTAATTTGGAGTTTTTCACCGCTGATGCACGCTGGTTTAGGCCCATCAGCGGTATTTTTTCACAGGTTGACACTGGCTGCGACAGATATTTAGTTATAAATACTTATTGTGCCAATTGCGATGGCGGTATTTTGCCATATTCGCTCGACATTAATCTAGGCTATAGCTGGAAGGTACTTAGTACAAGTTTAAGCCAATGTCGTCTCCCAAAGATCGATCGAGCAAAATAGAATTGAGCGTCTTAGCGTCGCATCCTGAGTTGTTGACAGGTTTAGATGCGTGGCTGCGGCTAGGTTTACTTTCGCCCGCTGAGGTTGAGCAATTGTGCCGACAGTATTTAGTCTGCCCACTCAGAGATCCCGCTGTAGATTTTTCTGAAATAGAAAACCTGCGAGATCCTATTGCCGAGCCAAAAGTACCTGCCTTATCAACGCCTCAAACAGTACCTAGCCGCAGAGAAAGCGTTGCTAGGCCCACAGAAACTACTCAAACCCCTAATTTTATCGCTCAAATTTTGCACTCGCTAATGGCAGAAATTAGCGTGGTGTGGCTGTTGTTTTTAGGAGTGTTCATGGTAGTTGTCTCCTCTGGAGTCTTAGCTGCCAGTCAGTGGGAAAGATTTCCTGCCGCCGGACAATATGGAGTTTTGTTAGCTTATACTTTAACCTTTTGGGCGATTAGCAGTTGGGCAAACAGACAGCAGAATTTGCACTTGACTGCTCAAACTTTGCAAGAAGTGACGCTGTTGCTAGTGCCGATCAATTTTTGGGCGATGGATACTTTTGGATTGTGGCGGTATCCTTGGGATTGGGCGGTAGCAATTGCAGCGGCACTTATTTTGACTTGGATAACTGCCCGGATTATCAAATATCAATATCAAAGCTTTTCAGGAAAAAACATCACTCGATCGATCGCCCTAAATCACTTGGGATTGAGTTATTTGCACTGGGGCTGGGCATTGGCAGGCTTTTCCCTTACTGCGGTTTATGTGGGTACAGTGGGAACTGCTGCTACTACAGTTTATCAAGTTCAGCAACAACGATTGCAATCTATCCAACGTGGGGGAAATACTGAAACATTCCCCGCTGCTTTCAGTTTGAGCAGAGATTTTCTGACTTACAAAAAAGCAGCTTTAGTAGCTTATTCGTTAGGAATTTTACTGGGTCGAGCGATATTTGTCAAGGATGTAAATCTCGCTGAAATGGGTTTAGCTTTGGCGATTTGTGGCGTACTTTTAGCATGGCTGGATTGGCAGCACCCCCTCACATCTGGGACTATTGAAAACAATATATCCGACCAGCCAAATCCCAGCAACTTTTTTAAATGGCAATTAGCGGGAATGGGTTTGTTGGGTTTGGGCTACCTGGTTTGTTTTCGCGACATTCCGCTACAGGCGATCGCAGTTAGCGGATTGGCTGTTTGGTTTTTTTATAACCGTTTAGTGCGGTTTTGGCAAGAGTTTGATTTGCTAATGCTGGAGGCGGTGGGACTTCAGAGTATTTGGCTGTTTTGGCGAGTGCTTCCTTTAGGGATTAAAACACAAGTTGCCGCATTTTTAACTCAGCTTACAAACTCTCAGGAAACTCCTTGGGCTTTTTGGGGTGTTCTGCTGTTGCCTTATTTAATTTTAATGGTAAGTGCAGCGCAGTGGCTCTACCGCAAGCGAAAGTTTCAACTTGCCAGTTTTGGCGAAAACCTTGCTCTCGGTTTGGGGAGTGCTTTAACTGTTATTAGTTTTGTCAATCCGTTTTGGCGATCGCTCAATTTATTAGTCTCTACTTTAATTTTAGGTTGGATCACTTGGAAATACGTAATTCCCGATAATTCCCGGCGAGTTTCGAGGCAGGCTTCTGCGGCTGAACAACCGGGAAATCCGGCAATTTTGGTTCCCCTAACTCACATTATGGGTTTAGGCGCGATCGCTTCGGCAATTGACTTATTTTTCCCAAACCTGACACCCAATATTTGGTCTGCAATATTATTAATATTCATGGCGAGTGAATGGGTATTTTTTGTCTGGATGAAAGCGGCAAATTCCCAAGAAAACTCTGCCTTTTTACGCTGGCATCCTGCATGCTTCCAAAGTTCCTGGTATCTGGGCTTAGTATTAGCAGGATTTAGCTTTATCTTGTTGCAAAATTATGTGATTGCGGGTACTGCCACTTATCGCCCTCAGTGGAGGTTGCTCTGGCTGGCGACTCCTTTGGCTTTGACTACTGTTGCTAAATATACTGAGGTTCCTCACAAAAAAGTTGCCAGTACCTTTAGTACGATCGCCCTAATATTCGCACAAGTTCTAATTTTTATTTTTCCGGGATATCGGTTAATTGGTTTGGGTTTTGCGGCCGGATTAATGTTGGTCAATACTTACTATTTAGTCGAGATACCAGCGGCTGCGATTGGAGTGGGGTTTGGCTTGAGTTTCGTAGCTGCGGCGATCGATCAATTAGGTTTTGTGTCGGGTTGGGATTGGGGAATTGCCGGGGCGATCGCTCTTTTGTGTCTGTGGTTGGTTCGCAGCATGATTGTTCGTTTTTCCAGCCGTTTACCTGAGCCTTCTCAATTAGCTGAAATTTACGATCGAGCTTTAGATGGGTGGGCCATCTTACTCGCCGGCTTACTGTTAACAACTATTACTTTTTATTCCTATGAACTCTACGCAGCCAGTAGCTTGACTTTCCCGCCCTCTACTGAAGTTTTGGCTGCTATTTTGGTGATAATGGCTGCGATAATTTTCCGAAGTTTACGCCAACTTTCCCCTCTGGCAATTTATGCTTTGGCTTGGAGTTTGGAGTTATTGACAGCAGTGGGTTTGAGTTTTGTCGATCGCACGACGATTAATTTGGCAGTGGCTAATATTGCTCTCGGATTGTTTACTCAATTGTTGGGGGATTGGTGGCGGCGCCGCCACCGCGATCGAACAATTTTACCTAGCATTCATTTTATACCTTTGGTTTACGGCGTATTGGGTTTAACTTTCCGATCGCACAGTTTTGCGAATTGGACTGGTTTAACTGTGTTGGGTGCGTCTTTAATTGCGATCGGCATTGGTAGGCGGGAACCAGAATTCAAACCTTTGGTTTATTTGGGATTAATTGGCGTTTCCGTTGCTGCTTACGAATCGCTACTCTATAGACTTTTTCAAGCACCAGGAGGAGCTTTTGGAGATGGCTTAATTGTCCTGGCAACTCTCGGCACAACTTTAACATATATCTATCGCATTTTATCTCCTTGGCTCAGCAATTATTTACATTTAACTAATGCAGAGTTAAAAATATTTGCTCACCTGCACTGGGTTTTGAGCAGTTTGCTGCTGATTTCAGCTTCTGCCCATGATATTAAGTCCGGCTTAAGTTTAGGATTAGTCACTGGTGCTTTATTAGTTCAATATGCTTTCTTGCAAGGGCGAAATAATCTCGATCGCCAATGGGCAGAAATTTGGATTTACTTGGGCTGGCTAGAAGCCTTTGGCATCCGGCTTTATTGGATCAATACGCCTTTAGTTAAGTATATTTCCGGGCCGCTGGGGCCTTGGAAAGTTGCCCTCGCTGCTCTATTAGCTTATTTCATTTACATTTTGCCTTGGGACAACTGGGGTTGGTCAAAAAAACCTTGGCAGGTAATTGCTTCGCTGATTCCAATAGTTGCTATTTTGGAAAGTCCGGCTAAGTTTTATCCGATTAGCTTGCTGATAGCTGCTACCTTCTATTTTTTCCTGGCTTGGGAAAGGGAGGAAGTCCGTTTTACCTATGTGAGTGTGGCGATAATTGACTGGATAATGCTGCGGTGGTTCTGGCAAATAGGATTGACTCAGCCAGAGTTTTATGTTACTCCTTTAGGACTTTCTTTACTTTACATTACTCAGTTCGATCGCACTCTCAAATTACCAGCAGAAAAACCGCTGCGCCACACTCTGCGAATGCTCGCCACTGCGCTGATTTGCGGGATGCCTCTTTTGACTCAGCAAAACCACGGTTTAGTTGCGGGGGCTTTTAGTTTGGTGGCTATTGCAGCGGGTTTGGGGCTGCGAGTTCGGGCGTTTTTGTTTGTGGGAACGGCTGTATTTTTAATCAATGTTTTCTATCAGTTGGTGGTTCTGATATTCGATTATCCGCTGATTAAATGGGCGATTGGTTTGGCTTTTGGGATTGTGTTTATCTGGATTGCTGCTACTTTTGAAACTCGGCGCGATCGCATTTCTGCTTTTGTGCAGCATTGGATTGGGCAATTGCAATCCTGGGATTAGATTCATCGATAAGTTGCTTTTTTTAACTGGTATTTTTTAATTAAAAACCCGGTTTCTCTGAGAAACCGGGTTTTTAATCAACAGTATTTATCCGTTTGTAGAGCGTATTAATGGCTCAATGCGAATTCGGGCAATTTCGGCTCCGATGAACCATCGGGCACTACCTTAACCTGACCGTTTTCATCCACATCAACGATCGCCTTTTGGCCGTCTTTCAGCTTCCCAGACAGCATTTCCTCAGCCAGTACATCTTCCAACAACCGCATGATTGCGCGGCGCAAAGGTCGAGCACCGTAGCTGGGATTGTAGCCTTCTGTAACTAACAAGTCCTTGAACCGGTCTGTCACCGACAAAGTAATACCCTGTTCGGTTAAGCGGCTGAAGACTTGCTGCAACATAATGTCCGCAATCTGCTTGACTTCTTCCCTGTTCAACTGGCGGAAGACTATAATCTCATCCAAGCGGTTGATAAATTCGGGACGGAAAAACTGTTTCAGTTCTTCGTTTACCAAGCTGCGAACGCGGTTGTACTGAACGTCTGTGGCACTGTCAGCAAACTCGAAACCGAGACCGCCGCCGCCTTTTTCAATTACTCGCGAACCGATGTTTGATGTCATGATCAGCAGTGTATTCTTAAAGTCTACTGTCCGACCTTTAGCATCAGTTAAGCGGCCGTCTTCCAAGATTTGCAGCATCATGTTGAAGACATCTGGGTGAGCTTTTTCGATTTCGTCGAACAAGATGACTGTGTAAGGACGGCGCCGGACTGCTTCTGTTAGTTGGCCGCCTTCGTCGTAGCCGACGTAACCCGGAGGCGAACCGATGAGTTTAGAAACCGTGTGGCGTTCCATGAATTCGGACATATCTAACCGAATCATGGCTTCTTCGGAACCGAAGAAATATGTTGCTAGGGCTTTTGTAAGTTCCGTTTTGCCGACGCCTGTGGGGCCGGAAAAGATGAAACTGGCGATCGGGCGATTGGGATTTTTCAAGCCTACCCGCGCGCGGCGGATAGCCCTAGAAACTGCGCTGACAGCTTCTTCTTGACCGATCAAGCGCTGGTGCAAAGTATCTTCCATGTGCAGCAGCAATTCCGATTCGGATTCTGTCAGCTTGCTGACTGGTACTCCCGTCCAATTAGCCACGATGTGGGCGATGTCTTCTTCGGTGACAATGGGAGAAGTTTTGACTTGGCTTTTGTTGATCGTAGCTTCGGCGATTTCGGCTTCAATTTCTAATTCGCGATCGCGCAATTTTCCAGCTTTGTCGAAGTCTTGCTCGCGCACTGCTGTATCTTTTTCTTTTGTTACTGCAGGCAGTTGCTTTTTGAGTTCTTTAACTTCGGGCGGGGTTTGTGAATTCATCACGCGGACGCGGGAACCTGCTTCGTCAATTAAGTCGATCGCCTTGTCTGGCAAAAACCGATCGTTAATGTATCTGTCTGACAGTGTTGCTGCTGCTTCTAAAGCTGCGTCGGAAATTGTCAGTCTGTGATGCTGTTCGTAAGCCGATCGCAAGCCGTACAATATTTCTATTGTTTCAGCCACACTCGGTTCACCGACTTTGATCGGTTGGAAGCGCCGTTCTAAGGCAGCGTCGCGCTCGATGTGCTTACGATATTCGTCCAAGGTAGTGGCGCCGACACACTGCAATTCGCCTCTGGCAAGGGCTGGTTTGAGCATATTGGAGGCGTCCATGCTGCCTTGAATTGCGCCTGCACCGACTAAGGTGTGAATTTCATCGATGACCAGAATGATGTTGCCTGCTGCACGAATTTCGGCCATGATTTTCGTCAGCCGTTCTTCAAATTCGCCTCGGAACTTTGTACCAGCAATCAGCGAACCCATATCGAGGCTGATTACTTGTTTGTCTTCTAAAATTTCCGGGACGTTTCTGTTAACAATTCGCTGGGCTAGGCCTTCGGCGAGGGCTGTTTTGCCGACTCCCGGTTCGCCTACTAACACTGGATTGTTCTTCGTGCGGCGGCCGAGCACTTGGATCACGCGCTCGATTTCATTTTCGCGGCCCACGACGGGATCGAGTTTGCCGGCTGCGGCTAACTTGGTCAGGTTTGTGCCAAATTCTTCTAAAGTCGGGATTTTGCGATCGCCGCTATCTCCTCTGCCTCCGGGTACCGCCGCGACTTCTCCCACGGCACGAATTACCTGCGTGCGGACTCTCTGGCGATCGATCCCCAAGTTTTGCAGCACCTTCGCCGCCACCCCTTCATCGTCCTGAATCAGCCCTAGCAGGATGTGCTCGGTGCCGATGTAATTGTGGCCTAACTGCCGCGCTTCGTTCAGCGCCGTCTCAAAAATGCGCTTGACGCGGGGCGTAAAAGGAATTTCCGGCGGGAGGAACCCGGAACCTCTACCGATGATATTTTCGATTTCATTGCGCGCCTCTTTCAAGTTGAGGCCCATATCCAGTAATACTTTTGCAGCGATGCCAGTGCCTTCGCCGACGAGTCCCAGGAGGATTTGCTCGGTGCCTACAAAATTGTGACCGAGGCGTCGCGCTTCCTCTTGGGCTAGCATGATTGCTTTAATGGCTTGTTCTGTAAAGCGTTCAAACATATTTTTTCTATCCTACTGTCTTGGCGAGGGCTGTATCGCTGCTGGTGAGGAGCGATTTGGAACACTACACAAATTATAGATGTAAATTTTTGTGTATTTCCTTCTCTAACAATGTATCTTGCTAAAGGGGTAGGGACAGTGCGGAGAGCCGAATAGTAGGGGTGTGGTTGCCGTCCGCTGTCGATCGGATATTAATTGAGAATAATAGTAGCAAAATGGCTTGATTCCATGAATACTATCATTTTATCTCTAAATAGATTCTTGTCCGAGTAAATAAAGCTTGATTTTTGTTGGCCTAAGTACATGGTTGAATTAAGCATATAACAGTTGCCATGTCAAGACTTTTGACGGTTGAGGGTGGTAGTGCCGTCAGCCAACAGCCAACAGTCAACAGCGAATAGCGACTAGAATCAGATATATTTTCAACTCTCTGCAGAACTCCATGCAATTTCTCTCGCAATACCAAATCCACTCCACTCTCCACGAAGGTATCGAAACAATTATTTATCGAGGAAAAATCCCCACCCACCAGGATACAACCGTACTCAAAATCCTGAAAGCTGAATATCCCACCCTCGATGCAATTACCCGGATCAAGCACGAGTATCGCATTCGCCAACATTTAGACCATCCGGGCCTAGTTAAAGTCCTTAGCCTAGAAACCTTTGACAACCGTCTCGGCTTGCTTTTAGAAGACTTTAATGGCGAATCTCTCGATCGCCTCATGTCCAGAAAAAAGCTCGAAGTCATCACCTGTTTGAGGTTTGGCATCCAACTCATAAAAGCCTTAGAATATCTGCACCTTCAAAAAATTATTCACAAAGATATTAAGCCTAGCAATATCATCATCAACAGCGAAACAGGAATTATTAAACTGACAGATTTCGGGATTGCTTCACGATTAACCAAAGAAAATCCCCAAATAAATAATATTAACTCTATAATCGGTACTTTTGCTTATATGTCTCCCGAACAAACCGGGAGAATGAACCGCACCCTCGACTACCGCACCGACTTTTATTCTCTCGGTATTACCTTATATGAAATGCTGACAGGTCAATTACCATTTATGAGTAACGACCCGTTAGAAATAGTTTACAGTCACATCGCTTCTCAAGCAATTTTACCGGGGCAAATTAATTCCGACATTCCACCAGCAATTTCACAAATTGTGATGAAATTAATGGCTAAAAATGCCGAAAATAGATATCAAACAGCCGGCGGATTGTTAGCCGATTTAGAAATTTGTTTACATCAGTTAGAAACTACAGGCAAGATAGTCGATTTTACGCCCGGAAACTTAGATATATTGAGTCAGTTGTTGATTCCTCAAAAATTGTACGGGCGGGAAACACAAGTAAGCGAACTATTGGCAGCATTTGAACGTGTAGCTAATCCTTGCGAAGAAAATTATTCCCCTTCCCAAATTGAAGTGATTCTAGTTTCTGGTTATGCAGGTATAGGGAAATCGGCCGTAGTTAGCGAAATTCAAAAACCCATCACCAGACAGCGGGGTTATTTTATTTCAGGTAAATTTGACCAATTCCAGCGGAATATACCTTACGCATCTTTAATTCAAGCTTTTCAATCTTTGATCCAGCAGTTACTTACGGAAAATATCAAAAAATTACAAGATTGGCAAGATAAACTTTTAGCCGCACTAGGCGATGCCGGACAAGTAATTATTGACGTGATTCCCGAACTAGAATTGGTAATTGGCAAACAGCCTGCGGTTGCGGAACTTGCCCCCACAGAAGCACAAAACCGCTTTAACAGGCTATTCAAAGAATTTATCCACGTATTCGCGCGAAAAGAGCATCCTTTAGTCATATTTATCGATGACTTGCAGTGGTCAGATTCAGCAACCTTGAAATTAATGGAGTTGCTGGCGACTGACCCAGATAGCAAATATTTACTATTAATTGGAGCCTATCGAGACCATGAAGTTAGCTCTACACATCCTTTAATGCAAACAGTAGAGTACCTTCAAGAAACGGGGATTATTCTCAAGAATTTAGTGCTGGAACCTCTTTCTTTGGCCCAGGTGACTGAGTTGATTTCTGAGACATTGAATGACTCAGAAAGAATTCAACCTTTAGCGGAGTTAATTGGGAATAAGAGTGGTGGGAATCCTTTTTTCTTGACGCAATTGCTCAACACTCTTTATCAAGAAAAACTTTTGAGATTTGACTTTACCCGGCTGCTGTCTCCCGGAATAAAAGGGCAGTGGCAGTGGAACATTGAGGAGATTCAGGCTATTGGCATCATAGATAAGAGTGTAGTTGAACTGGTAGCCAGTCGGATTCAACAATTGCCAGAGACTACCCAACAAGTGTTGAAATTGGCCGCTTGTGTTGGGGACAAATTCACTTTAGATGTTCTCTCTACTGTCAACGAAAAATCTCCATCAGTCACTGCAACTGAACTCTGGGATGCTTTGCAAGCGGGGTTAATACTTCCATTGAATGAGAGTTACCTCATTCCTTTATTTTTAGATGGAGAAGCAGCAGCTAATTTAACTTTCGATTCTTCGCGAGTCAGCTATAAATTTTTGCACGATCGCGTCCAGCAAGCTGCATATTCGCTGATTCCTGATGACGAAAAGAAAGCCACTCATCTTAGCATCGGTAAATTGCTGTTTGAAAATACGCCACCCGATAAAGTAGAAGAGAAAATTTTTGATATTATCAACCAGTTGAATGTAGGAATTGATTGTCTCAGCCTGCAATCAGAAAAAGATGAGTTAGCAGGATTAAATTTAATTGCTGGGCATAAGGCAAAAGCAGCTAACGCTTATGAACCCGCTGTTAAGTATTTGAATGTGGGAATTTCCTTATTAGCACCGGATAGCTGGGATTGCAACTATAGCATGACGCTGCGGCTGTATGTAGAGACACTGGAAGCGGAATATTTAAACACCAACTTTGAGCAAGCAGAAGTTTTGGCAGAAGTGGTTTTGCGATCGGCTAAAAACCAGCTTGACATAGTAAAAGTGTATCAGCTAAAAATCATATTTTATCAGGCTCAAAGCCAGATGCTAAAAGCTGTTGAAACAGGTCTAGAAGTGCTGGAAATGCTGGGAGTAAACCTATTAGATAACAAAACCATTGCAGTGCCAAAATTGCCGCGAATTGAGGAATTAGAAAACCTGCCAGTTATGACAGATCCTTATCAACTGGCAACTATGGAAATCCTGACAGCCCTCTATCCTCCTGCTTATATTGCCAAACCAGAAATTGTTTCCTCCCTCGTCTTGACTATGGTCAATCTTTGTATCGATCGCGGTCATTCAGCATTAGCTACTTTTCCCTATACTCTTTATGGAATGATGCTGTGCGGCATCGAAGGCGACATCGAAGCTGGCTACTACGCTGGGCTAATCGCTTTAAAGCTGTTAGAACAATTTAATGCTAGCCAACAGAAAGCTAAGGTTTATGTAATGTTTAATGGTCATATAAGAATCTGGAAAGAGTCTACTAAGAATACACTTGCTTCCTTTCTCCAAGGAATGAACTTTGGTGTGGAAAGTGGTGATTTAGAATGGGCTATTTATAATTGTAAGCACTATATTACCAATTTATTTTTGGTTGGAGAACCGCTAGAGTCTGTCAAAGAAAAACAAGCCATATATCTGGAATTTTTGATAAAAAATAAACACGAATTTGCCATAGGTTATGCTAAGATTTGGCAATTACTTGCTTCCAGCTTAAGAAGCCAAACAGCAGAGGAAGTACGGTTAGTTAGCGACAGGTTGGATGAACCTGCTGTGATGTCGCGTTGGCAGAAAGAAAATAATCGAATGTCGCTGTTTGCAGCTTATGTTGCTAAATTGATGCTGCTTTATTTACTTAAAGATTATGCTGGGGCTGTTGCTAGCGGTAAATTAGCGGCAGAATACGCAGATGGGGCGATCGGCTTAATCACTGTTGGGGTACACAATTTCTACTATTCGCTGGCCCTCCTCGCTCACTATCCTGACAGTGACAATCAAGAAGCATACCTAGCTATTGTTAACTCTAATCAGCAAATTATGAAAAAGTGGGCATACCATGCACCCATGAATTATCAGCACAAGTACGACTTAGTTGAAGCTGAGAAATCTCGAATATTCAGCGATAAACTTGCAGCAATGGATTATTATGACTTAGCTATTAAAGGAGCGGCTGCTAACGGTTACATCCAAGAAGAAGCATTAGCTTATGAATTAGCGGGAGAGTTTTATCAATCTTTGGATAAAGAGATAATTGCTCGAACTTATGTGACAAAAGCTTATTATGCCTACATCCGCTGGGGAGCTATAGCAAAAGTTAAATACTTAGAATCCCGTTATCATTATTTAGTTGAGCGTCATCAAGAAGCAATATCTAAAAATGTTGTCACGACTGCCACAACTACTATCAACAATAGTTTGGTGCTGGATTTCCCAACTGTTGTCAAAGCATCTCAAGCTGTTTCGAGCGAAATTATCCTCAGCCGCTTGCTAGAGAAACTCGTACAGCTTGTGAAGGAAAACGCAGGCGCTCAAAAAGTATTATTTCTTGCCAAGACAGGTAATCAATTCTTCATAGAAGCTGGACTTACAGGTGAGTTTAATGATGTAACTCTGTTGCAATCTCTGCCGATTGCCGAATCTGAGATTCTGCCCATTTCCTTAATTAACTATGTAGAAAGAACCAGAAAATACTTGGTTTTAGACGATGCTACCCGATCCGATCAATTTCAATATGACCCGTATATTGCGAGCAATCAACCCCTATCTATTCTGGTATTGCCAATTATCCATCAAGGCAACCTGACGGGAATGTTTTATTTAGAAAATAATTTAACCAAAGGTGCTTTTACTAGCGACAGGCTTGAAATTTTGGGAATCCTGTCTGCACAAGCAGCTATTTCTCTAGAAAATGCCCGTTTTTATACTATTCTGGAAACGCGAGTAGCGCAAAGAACTGAGAAATTGCATACTGCATTGGAAGAACTTCGCCACACTCAATTGCAGCTAATTCAAAGTGAAAAAATGTCCAGTTTAGGGCAAGTGGTCGGGGGAATTGCTCACGAAATTAATAACCCGATTAACTTTATTTATGGAAATTTATATTACACCAAGGAATACGCTGAAAACTTACTACATTTACTACGTTTATACCAAAATCATTACCCAAATCCCGTGCAAGAAATAGTCAATGAAACAGAGCAAATAGATTTAGATTTTTTGATGACTGATTTCACTAAAATGATAGAGTCAATGAGAGTTGGCGCTGCGAGAGTTCGCGATATTGTGCTGTCGCTGCGAAACTTTTCTCGTCTAGATGAATCAGATAGAAAATGGGTTAATCTCCACGAAGGTATCGACAGCACCTTGATGATTTTGGATCGCAAATTAATTGATATTCAAGTGCTCAAGGAGTACGGCAATTTGCCTTTAGTGAACTGCTATCCGGGAGAAATTAATCAGGTATTTATGAATGTACTGACTAATGCTATTGATGCTTTGTCTCGCGAAAAAAGAGGGAAAGAATTTGACTCGACAATTCAGATTTGCACTGAAGTCGCCGAAGGAAATCAAGTAGCGATTCGCATTGTAGATAATGGTGTTGGGATGAGTTCGGAGGTATTGGGTAAAATATTTGACCCGTTTTTTACTACTAAAGAGGTAGGTAAGGGGACTGGTTTGGGATTGTCTATCAGTTATCAAATTGTGGTAGAACAGCATGGAGGAAAGTTAATTTGCAAGTCGGAACCGGGAGAGGGCAGCGAGTTTACTATATTGCTGCCGTATTTATGAATTA
Organism: Microcoleus sp. D2_18a_B4; assembly: GCF_036702475.1. Taxonomy (NCBI): domain Bacteria; kingdom Bacillati; phylum Cyanobacteriota; class Cyanophyceae; order Oscillatoriales; family Microcoleaceae; genus Microcoleus; species Microcoleus sp. D2_18a_B4. Next base: position 84,429 of record NZ_JAUBTL010000018.1, on the reverse strand, counting down.
AAGCCATCGTGAAAGCAACTGCTCAATTACTTTCACAAAGCCGATCGCAATTTGAATCAACGGCCAACCCACAAAACAAATTAACACCGCCCAGCGAGTTTGAATATCCAAACCTTGGCGAACCGCCACAATTACAGCTAGCAAACTCCAGACAGCTAATATCCGCTCAATTCCTTCTCCCAGCAAGGGAATTAAGGTTAAGAAATTCAGCACTTGGGGCGCGTAAGCAAAGCCGATCGGAACCAGCAACTCCCCATAAGTTACGTGTCCCGGTTTCAGCCACTCCCCGATTTTAAAGATAGTGAAAGTCCAAAAATAATAACCCCCCGCGACTGCCAAACCATCTATCCAAAGTGCTAAAAATAACACTGATAGCTCAGTTCGATTGATTAACAAAATGACAGCGCTGCCCAACACGCGGGACAGCGCAGCTAAAATTACAATTGTTAAAGCTATCCGCTTAGTTCTGCGAGTGTAGGGAGTTTTTTCGTAAAAATTGCCGTTCAATGAAAGTGCGTTCCAAAGCGTTACCCCCAAGCCTGCAATTGAATCTTCTCCCTTCACGTTGAACTCCTGCTCCTCAAGATAGTTGACAACTTTTACAAAATAAGCTCTAATACAGCAGAATCACCGAACTATTTGTACGTAATTAGGTAATTAATTGGCATTCTACCAGATTTTATTAAATGCTAAGATTGATTTTACGGATACTTGCATGGCTGCGCGGGGGAAGTTTAAATTTGTTGATCATCGCAGGTGTAATCCTGTTAGTTTGGGGCATTCTTTCGCCGGTGGGAACTGTTATATGGTGGCTGAATCAAAGTGCCGAAACTTTGGGTATCAAGAAAAATCCGCCGGAGATATTGCCCTCAAACAAGGGCAATTTAGAAGCCCGCAAGTCTTCGCAGATCAATTGTTATATCATCTTTTTACCGGGAGTTGGCGATTTTTCGGGGGATGAATTAACCCCTGGTGAAGAGTTTTTTCTCAAGCGTTTAGTGAAAAGTCACCCGCAGTGCGTAGCAGTGGGCGATGTTTTTCCTTATTCAGCGTCTAACAAAAGTTTAGGAGGAGAACGGTGGCTAGCTCCTTTTTGGCGGTTTGCAGAACAGGCACAAAAAGGGCCGATTGCGGGGAATATATTCATTAAAATTCGCAATCTCTGGAGGTTTGCAATTTCTCTAGATTATCGCTATGGCTTTGCATACAATCAGGGAATTGCTAATGCAATTATAGATCGCATGAATGCTCAATCTCCCATTTCAGTTAATCCTCAAAAACCTTTGAAAGTTATTTTAATTGGCACTAGCGGCGGCGCCCAAGTTGCTTTGGGTGCTACTCGCTATCTTAAAGAATGGCTGAAGGCAGAAATTACGGTTGTTTCGGTTGGGGGCGTGTTTTCGGGAGAAAATGGTTTTGCAGAGGCCGATCGCATTTTCCACCTTCGCGGCACTCGCGATTCAATTGAGGATATTGGTGGCATAGTTTTTCCGAGTCGCTGGTACTGGTACGCGACTTCTCCTTTCAATCAAGCTCGTTTGCAAGGCCACTATGCAGAAGTTTTGAGCGGCCATCACAAGCACGACGGCGATGAGGGATATTTTGGGGAAAATCTAGCGGCGGACGGTAAAAAGTATGTAGATATAACCCTGGACAAAATTAATCAATTACCTGTTTGGTCTGAGGGTGCGCGCGATTGATGAGTTCTTGCATATTCGATATTCATTAGTTATTAATTGTGTCATTGTTGGTTGTGCGTCGCTTGAAGCTTGGCCTTGTTGCCTTCCAGTCTCTACCTCCAATTCCCAATTCCCAATTCCCCATGCCCGATGCCCAATTCCCAATTCCCAATTCCCCATTCCCTATTATCAATGTCTCGACCAACATTATATATTGCCATCACAAATCACGGATTCGGCCACGCTGTCCGAGTCTCATCCGTAGCTGCAAAAATTCAAGAATTAAATCCAGATATCTTACTAATTATCACAACAACAGCACCTCGCTGGCTGCTAGAATCTTATATTAGTGGCGACTTTATCCACCGTCCCCGCGCTTTTGATGTGGGTGTGGTGCAAGCTGACAGTTTGAATATGGATAAAGAGGCGACGCTGGAAAAATTGCGGGAAATTCGGAAAAAGCAAAATTCCCTAATTGCCAGCGAAGTTACTTTTATCAAGCAAAATCGGGTGGGTTTGGTGCTGGCAGACATTCCTCCTTTGGCAACGCGAATGGCGGCAGCGGCTGGGGTTCCTTGCTGGATGATGAGCAATTTTGGGTGGGATTTTATCTATCGCGATTGGGGCGGGGAATTTGTAGAAATGGCAGATTGGATTGGTGAATGTTTCGGAATGTGCGATCGCCTTTTTCGTCTTCCTTTGCACGAACCGATGACAGCTTTCCCACATATTCAAGATGTGGGGTTGACTGGCGGCAATCCTCGCTACACTAACGAAAAAATTCGGGAAGTATTCGGCATCGAAACACCGCTGGAAAAAACTGTATTGCTGACGTTCGGCGGATTGGGTTTAGAGGAAATTCCTTATCAAAATTTACAGCAATTTAGCGACTGGCAATTTATTACTTTTGATGCGGGATCTCCCGATTTGCCGAATTTGATTTATGTCAAAAATCAGGAGTTTGCACAATCTTTCCCGATTTTACCGCGTCCGGTTGATATTATGCCTGTCTGCGGGCGCTTAGTTTCTAAACCGGGATACAGCACTTTTGCGGAAGCTTTGCGTTTGGAAATACCTGTTGTTTCTATAAGGAGAGAAGGTTTTGCAGAAGCTGCGGTGTTGCTGGAAGGGATTCAAAATTATGCGGAACATCAAATTTTGACGGCGACGGAGTTCTTTGAGGGGGATTGGGAGTTTTTGCGACAACCGCTACATCCGCCCCGTTTGTCGGATAAATTGGATAAAAATGGTACGGAGGATATCGCCCAAGCTGTTGTAGACTATTTTTCATAAGTCCGATTAGAAATCGATCTTACACAAACAAAGTCTACCTCCCCGAACCGAAGACTTTTGCATCAGTCTCATCCAAAATCTAAAATCTACAATCTACAATCTAGAATCGAATGAATCACTATCAACAGATACTCAAGATTCAAACTACCGGGAAATCTCTGTCCAAAATCACTCCTAAGATAGAAGATGCGGTGGCGAATTCAGGTATTAAAACAGGACTTTGTAGCTTGTTTTTGCGTCACACTTCTGCTAGTTTGGTGATTCAAGAAAATGCTGACCCGGATGTACTTAAGGATTTGGCTAACTTTTTGGCTAAACTGGTACCGGAGGACGATCGCTACATTCACGATGCCGAAGGCCCAGACGATATGCCGGCGCACATTCGCACTGCGCTGACTCATACTTCTGAACAAATCCCGATCGATCGCGGCAGGTTGCTGTTAGGAACTTGGCAGGGAATTTACCTGTGGGAACACCGCCAGCGGGGTCACATTCGCGAATTAGTTGTTCACGTCAGCGGCACTTGATCGGAATTTGTACCTCGCTGATTTTAGTTGCTTCCGGCGTCATCGGGGAATTGTAAAAAAAGCGGCGCGGCGGCCCGACTATTTCGTATTCAGGATGTTCTTGAAGCCAATCTTTGAGTTTCTGGAGGTTATTTTCGTAGCTTTCCCAAGTGTAGGCCCCGCGCACGCCGATGCTGACAACCGTCATCGGCGAAGTATCCGTGATTTCTACAGCGGAGTTAACGCTACTGGGGGCGATATTTGGTGCGGGATAGAGGAACGAAACTTCAGCTTGGGGAACTGCATCGATTTGCCCGGAAGTTTCCGTGTAGCGCGCTTCTACTGGTGTTGTCATCGCAATTTGGTTGTTGCTGATGTGTTGAAATAAGGGATTGAAGGCGATGCCAGTTGCTTGTCGCAAATCGCCCGCGTGGGTGTAGGTGACAGCGCGGTACTGAGGATATTGCTTAACTTCTATCACCCCAATCTGTGCGGGTTCAGGGAATCCAGTAGGTAATACCATTTGAGATTTAAAAGTTGAGATTTTACATTCAAGAAGGGGGAAAGACTGACTATGCAAGGGTTTGGAACTTGCTTGCAGTTGCATGGTTTTTGGCAACTGGTATAAATAGGCTGAGATTGTTTGCAGACAATCGTTCAGGCGGCACAATTAGTTTAGCAGTTATTTAAGGCGCTGCTAACTGTCGATCGCCTAGAATTAGTTGAGAGATTATGAATTAACCTCGTAATAATACGGACGGCACTGAGTAAGCACAGAAACATTAATCTAGTTGTGCTTGAAAAATTAGCGTTTTTCAGGTGTTTGCTATTTGTGTCGGAAAATATTCCGCTGTTTGGTCGATCGAGCTGTGCGTTCTCAGTTATTGGGACGCTGATCGCGTTCAGTAACGCCTATCAATTATACCGCTTTCAGGGAATGACGTATGAAAAAGATTCTAGTGATTGAGGACGAGCAAGTAATTCGCGAGAATATTCTCAAACTTCTTAAAGCTGAAGGTTTCGACGTGACGGGTGCAGAAAATGGATCGCAAGGTTTATATGCGGCGGTGTCAAATGTTCCCGACGTGATTATTTGCGACGTGATGATGCCAGAACTTGACGGGTATGGGGTGCTGGTGGCCTTGCGATCTAATCCTGTTACTGCTACAGTACCTTTTGTTTTTCTCACTGGTAAAGCCGATCGCTCTGAAATGCGGCAAGGTATGGAATTGGGCGCAGATGATTACCTGACTAAACCTTTTAGTAAAGCTGAACTTGTGGGGGCGATATCGAGCCGCTTGAAAAAACAAGAAGCTGTCGCCGAACAGTACAATACTTTGCGATCGCAAAGCAGCGAATTGATCCAAGATGCCGCCGACAAATTAGAGCGGATAAAAACAAGTTTGTGCGACGCACTGGAACGAGAAGAATTCCAAGTTTATTATCAGCCGCAGGTCAATGTCCACACGGGTAAAATTATCAGCGCAGAAGCTTTAGTGCGCTGGCTGCATCCAGAAAAAGGGCTGATTTCGCCCGCAGAATTTATTCCCCATGCCGAAGCAACTGGCTTCATTGTACAGTTAGGGGAGTGGGTTTTGCAGACAGCTTGCAGGCAAATGCAAGTTTGGGAAAATGCTGGTTTTTCGGGGCTGCGGGTAGCGGTGAATCTGTCGCCCCGCCAATTTCACCAACCGGATCTCAGCAGCAGAGTTGCCCAAATTTTAGCAGAAACTGGTTTGCAAGCGAGCAGTTTAGAATTAGAGCTGACAGAAAGTTTGATGGTAGAAGATGCGGAAAGTGCGATCGCGACTTTGCAACATTTGAAAAATTTGGGAGTTTGTATATCTCTTGACGATTTCGGAACAGGGTATTCTTCTTTAAGCTATCTGACGCAATACCCCTTCGATACTTTAAAAATAGACCGCTGTTTTATCAGCAATATCACCGATGGTTGCACAAATGCAGCGATTGTGAAAGCTATTATTGAAATGGCGCACAGTCTCTGTCTTGAGGTAGTTGCCGAAGGAGTTGAAACAGAAGCAGAAAAAGATTTTCTCTGGCGCTACAAGTGCGATACAATGCAAGGATATTTTTTCAGTCCTCCTTTGCCTGCAGCGGATTTTGAACAGTTGTTGATGGCAGGAAAATAGAAGATTGGTTAAATCAATATTGGTCATTGAATTAAGGGCGATCGGGGTGGAATATGGTTTTAGAATCCAGCAGTAACGTTGACTCCCTCAAATCCAGCAATAAAAAAAATAAGGATTTTTACCTAGCTGTTCAACTAGCTCTAGTAATAGTATTTTTAGCTATTTTGTCCAAATTTTTTATCATAGTCAACGCTGGAGAACGGGGCGTGCTGATGCAGTTTGGCAAAGTGCAAGAACAGGTACTAGGAGAAGGAATTCACGTAATAGTTCCCACAGTTTATACTGTAAAAAAGTTGAGCGTCAGGGTACAAAAACAGGAAAGTTCCGCTGAAGCTTCCTCAAAAGATTTGCAAGATGTTTTTACGGATGTAGCGCTCAATTGGCACATTATCCCAGAAGAAGCAAATGCTATTTTTCAACAAATAGGTGACGAAAAAGAAGTCGTGGCTCGCATTATCGATCCGGCAGTTGAAGAAGTATTAAAAGCAGTTATGGCAAAATACACGGCTGAAGAAATAATTACTAAACGGGGAGAAGTTAAAGCCGCAGTTGATGATTCTTTGACCTTGAGGCTGGTTACATATCACATTGCCGTTGACGATATTTCTTTAGTACACGTTCACTTTTCTGAGCGGTTTAGCGAGGCGGTGGAGGCGAAACAAATTGCCGAACAGGAGGCAAAAAGAGGGGAGTTTTTAGCGCTGAAGGCAGTAAAACAGGCCGAGGCTAAGGTGAATTTAGCCAAGGGAGAAGCCGAAGTGCAAAGGTTGCTGCGGGACAATTTGACTCCCGAACTTTTGGAAAGGCAGGCTATAGAAAAATGGGATGGGAAATTGCCGCTGATTGTTGGTGATGGGGGGAAAAATTTATTGGACTTGAGGAAATTGATTGAGAGATAATTATAATCCTGGACGCACAGGTGGGCAGAAACCGGGTTTTTTACGAAAATACACGGCGTTTAGCTTTTTATGCCGGTAAAAAAACTGATTTCTTGAGTATTGGTGCGTAAGTCCTGAATTAGCACTTACCAGCATCTTAAGTTAATATCTGTTCAAAGGCTTTAGCAATTCCCGTTTGAAAGCGCTGTCGGTGTTTCAGTTTCAAAACAGGTTTAATTATTTCAAAAGATACATTTGAACTCGGTTCGCTAGCTGAAATTTTTATTGCTCGCAGTGTAGATAGCTGCAATTCTTTTTTTACCATCAATTCAGGAATAGCCGCTGCACCTGTGCCGCTTTCCACCACTGCTTTTACCATTTCACTGCTGTTCAAAACTAAAGTTACATTCAATTCCTGGGGATTAATGCCCCAACTTTGCAAAGCTTGTTCCAACATTTGCTGAACTCCAGAACCAGCTTCTCGCATCACCCAATCCGTTTTCACAATTTCCGTTAAACTAACCTCTGCACGTTCAAACCAAGGGTGAGATTTGCCAACTACAATCAGCAAGCGTTCGCTGCCTACAATTTCTTCCTCCAGAGTGCTCTTAAGCGAAGCTTTAATATCTCCCGTCACTAAACCCAAATCAAATGTTCCCGTGGCCGTCCCCGCACAAATTTCTTCGGCATTTGCCAGAGTACAATTCACGCAAATACCAGGATATTTTTGTTTGAACTTGCTAAGTTTATCAGGCAACCAATAATTGCCAATGGTCAGACTGCAACCCAAGTTTAATTCGCCTCGCTGCAAGTCGTTCAACTCCCGCAAACCTCTCTCTGTCAAAGCAACTTGGTCTAGAATTTTCTGCGTTTCAACTTGCAGCAACTTCCCAGCATCTGTGATTTCGATGCGGCGGCCGATGCGGTGAAATAGTTTTACTCCGTATTGCGCCTCTAAGCTTTGGATTGTCGCGCTGACAGCGGGTTGGGTGATGTAAAGTTCCTCCGCCGCGCGGCTGAAGTGCAGGTGTTCCGCGACAGCTAGAAAAACTCGCAGTTGGTCAAGTGTCATTCCGGCCATGCTGAGGGTTCCTTTACTAAATACAGTTATTTTTTGAGATTAAAATCTCTTGCGGCTAAGCTTTGACGTGAACTTTTCGATCGAGTCTCTGGTACAGGTTGGAATTACCAAAAAAGGACGGTTGCCAGCCGCTATTTAAATTTTCCTTTTAATATCAAGGGTTTGGGCTGGTGGCGACAGATAGGTGTCGTCTTCCAACAGTTCTTTGGCTGCAGCATTGCATCACTTGTATTTATTAATTCGATAAAAAACAACATTTGATTCTACCTGTAAAGAGCCTTAAGGTGATACTTAAGCTTCTAACGCAGGGCCCGATGCTGAAGCAGCACCGACAAGTTTAAGCCGATCGCCAAAAGTCGATCGACAAAAATAGAGAAGATAAATGACCAAGAAAACGCCAAAAAATCACAGTCCCCACGGCTTAAAGCCGGACTGCCTCTCCTTCGGGGAGGTTTTAGCTCAATCCTTTGCCGTCATTGCACCTACAACGATACCAGCATCAAATATAGGGTTAATCGTCGCTCTTTCGGGTAACGGGGCTTGGCTGAGCTTTCTCATCGGCTTGATAGGCCTAGTATTTGTCAGCATCAATATCAACCAATTTGCAAGTCGATCGGCTTCTGCCGGTTCTCTTTATTCTTATATTGTTAAAGGACTAGGCCCGACTGCCGGCGTAATTTGCGGCTGGAGTTTGGTACTCGCTTATCTATTTACTGCGATGGCCGTTTTGTGTGGTTTTGCCAACTTTACGGGTACTTTCATCGGTCATTTAGGCATCCATCCGTCACCGATTACGCTGTTAGCGATCGGGGCCGGCGTTGCTTGGTATGCAGGTTATAAAGATATCCAACTCTCTGCTATGGCGATGCTGTGGCTGGAGGGGGCATCAGTGGCAGCGATTTTTATCTTGGGAATGATCATTTGGGCGCACAAAGGTTTTGCCCTGGATATGTCGCAATTAACTTTGGAAGGCGTAACTCCCGGCAATATAGCGACGGGACTTGTATTAGTCATGTTTGGTTTCTCTGGTTTTGAAAGCGCTACATCTCTGGGCGACGAAGCGAAAAAACCCTTAAAAAATATCCCCAGGGCTGTCATGGGCAGTGCTGTCATGGCAGGCTTATTCTTCATTCTGATGACCTATATTGAGGTTTTGGGTTTTAGCGGTACAGGAGTTTCTATTACTAATAGTGAAGAACCTCTGACTTTTCTAGCGCAACAAGTGGGCATGGGTTGGCTGGGAGAGTTAGTGGCTTTCGGCGCTTTATTTAGCTTTTTTGCTTGCGTGCTCGGCAGCATCAATCCAGCCGCGAGAGTGTTTTTTATGATGGCGCGGCACGGTTTGTTTCACTCTTCATTAGGTGTAGCGCATTCATCTAATAGAACTCCCCACGTTGCAGTAACGATGTGTACATTTATGACATTTTTGGTGCCTGCTGTGATGTCTATGTTTAACATCAAACTGTTCGATTGTATGGGTTATTTGGGGGCAATTTGCAGCTACGGATTTTTAACAGTGTACGTCTTAATTTCGATCGCCGCACCGATGTACCTGCACAAAATTGGTAAATTGCGCGTGCGGGATGTAGCGTTTTCGGCTGTGGCGATCGCATTTATGATGATTCCGATTGCGGGCAGCGTGGGCATTCCAGGCAGCACTATGTTCCCACCTCCAGAAGCTCCTTACGATGCGTTTCCTTACTTGTTCTTGATGTACTTGGTGGCTACTTGCGGATGGTTTTTCTGGCAACGGCTGCGTTCTCCGGGACTTGTGGGTTCGATGGAGCAGGGTATTGACGCAATTCATGCCAGATTCGAGGAAGAAAATGCAATTTACGGTGGTGTTCGATTGAAAGCAGTTCCCTTTGACAGCGATCGTTTTTGATTAACAGTTACCAGTTCACAGTCAGGACTAATAGTTTTTAGCAACTGGGTTTTTACTGAGATATTGCAGCATTGTCAATCAGCATTTCAATGGCGGGCTAGAATCAAGAACCCACAATAAAATTTAATTTTTGTGGAACGGGCATCTTGCCCGTTCCGAAGATACGATCCCAGCAAGTACAACCAAATAAAAAATCTGAGGAGACACAGAAATGAATGAATTACTAACAGCTATTTCTACGGGAATGACAGCTTTTACGGCTACGAATCTGGACGATATTCTGATTCTGCTGCTGTTTTTCTCGCAGGTGAATGCCGTATTTCGGCGCAGGCATATCGTGTTCGGTCAGTTTCTGGGCTTTACTGCACTGGTTTTTGTTAGCCTTCCCGGCTTTTTTGGCCGCTTAATCTTTCCCCCAGATTGGATCGGAATGCTGGGTTTGCTGCCAATTGCGATCGGGCTTAGCCGCTTGCTGAATCCAGAAACTGACGATTCGGAAGTTGAGGCAGAATTAGAGCAATCTGAGAAATCTTTTTTTAGCAGTTTTCTGTCTCCTCAAACTTACAGCGTAGCAGCGGTGACTGTGGCAAATGGCGGCGACAATATCGGGATATATGTGCCGCTTTTTGCTAGCAATACTTTAGAAAGTTTGGCGGTGATTCTCACTGTATTCTTCGGGATGGTGGGCGTTTGGTGCTACGCTGCTTATCGGTTAATTCAGATGCGGGCGATCGCAGATACTTTGACTCGCTACGGCAATCAGCTTGTGCCTTTTGTTTTAATCGGATTGGGAATGGCGATTCTGGTTAAAAGCGGCACTCTGGCAAGCCCCACTTTAAGTATAATATCTTTAGTTGGTTGCGCTTTCTGTTTGATAACGATGAGCAGAAGTAACGCCAGCGGAACTGAAGTTTAAAAAAATTGCAGGGACAGCACATGAATTGGATTGCAGCAGCGATTATTGCCGGGATTACATCTTTTGCCGCAACCAATATCGACGATATGGTGCTTTCGATGCTGTTCTTCGCCCAGGTAAATGATACTTTCCGCCCCCGGCATATCTTTGTCGGTAAGTACCTCGGATTTGCAGCACTCATCGCTGCTAGTTTGCCCGGTTTTTTTGGCGGTTTAATTGTGCCGAAAGCTTGGATTGGCTTGCTGGGTTTGGTTCCGATCGCGATCGGCATCAGTCACTTAGTCAAGAGAGGAAATGATGAAGATGAAGTACAAGCAGTATCGGGCGAATTTAACCGGAAATCTAATTCACCTGTGTCAAAGCTAGTAAATCTTTTCAACCCCCAAACTTTGAATGTGGCTGCGGTAACAGTGGCTAACGGGGGTGACAATATCGGCATTTATTTGCCGCTGTTTGCTAGCAGCGATTTGCCGAGCTTGGTGGTAATTTTGGCGGTTTTCTCGGTGATGGTAGGTGTTTGGTCTTATGTCGCTTACCGGTTAACTCGCCAAAGGGCGATCGCCCATATTTTGACTCGCTATACCAAGGCTGCTGTCCCTTTTGTATTGATTGGTTTGGGAATCTTCATCCTGATTGAAAGTGGTAGTTATCGGCTGCTCCCGCCATTTTAATCTAACTAATGATCGGCCAAGGTTTCGCTACTTTCATCCCTCTGTCGGTAGATAATTTGCCATAAGTCATAAGTCCTAACTCATCACTTTTACCTTAACAATTATTTGCTTAAAAATGGCGGTAAATTGCTTGAAAGTTATCAACAAATATGCTAAGTTAATAATGAAGTGAGTGACCAAGCTAAAACCAGCTTCAAACTAATTTAGCCTCAAGTAGTCACGAAACTTGAAACCATCTTTTGAGCTAGCCAATTGCCAAGACTTAGGCAACAATATACCTCTTGTCTCAAGAAATCCTGTAGTGGTGAATCAAACCGAGCTAAAAAATTGAGGATTAATCCCTAAACGCTCGCCCGCTCGCTTCGCCACTACCCCACGCCGAGCGACTTTGACAATAGGTATAATGCTAAAAAAACAGATTTTTCGCTTCGGCAAAATTTGGTTTTTCAGGCAAACCAGTTAAAGAGATATCGTTTTTGCCTAAGTCCTAAAATAGCAAGCAAACAGAAAGTTGGAAAAAACCTGACAATCGAGAAAAGGAGAAAAATTGTGAAAATCTTCAAATTTGTTTTAGTGCTCTTGGTAATGACCGCCAATTTAGTATTCGTTCCCCCATCCTGGGCCGACGCTCCAAAAACGCCGAAATATGCGAGCAATCCCGACTACATAGAGGTGACTCAAGCTCTGAACACTCTCAAGGCAGCGAAAGACGCACCCGATACCGCCCAGAATTATACCCCTGAGCAACTTCAGCAAAAAATCTCTCAATTGGAGTTTCAAAAATACACTTTAGAAACGGGAAAACCTTGGGGTCAGTGCCGCAACGAGACAGGAAAAACCCTGGCTGTCTACGGCCCGAAACGCAAAAAAGCAGCGGAGTCTTCTTACGAGAATGCCCTTTATTTTCTAGCTGACGGCCAAACAACTGAACATAAATGGGATTGCGATGGAATTTATCTAGCCAGCGATGTCAAAGCAACCGATTTAAGAACGACCGATCAACCTTCAGAAGAATTGACTGGCGGTCTAGCTGTTAAGATAGTTGACGGCACTCAAGTTGTAGCCAGAGCTAATCCCGCTACGGGGGCTGTAGAATTCAACGTTCCTACTGCTAAGGTTTTCCAGCCTGGGGATGCGAATTGGTTTGTTCCTGATGTGACTCAGGCTTACATAGATACGCAAGTTCCCAACGCACCAACTGAGGAAAATGATTAGTTTTGGTGAAGTTGTAATGCGATCGGCTGTTTAAAGCCAGTTGCAACGCAAAATCCCGCCGGGTATTTATACCCGGCGGATAATCATCCCAGCGCAAATATATCGGTTTACCTTCTCATTTCCCGTTAAAATTAAAAGGTTTATCTATGCTATTAAATTGGAAATCCACAAAAGTAAATACAGAAAAGATTAAGCGACCAAATCCGTCGCGGGTGCGGGATCACTTGGCAAACGAGCGCACTTATTTAGCATGGATGCGGACAGCAATATCGCTGATGGGTTTTGGCGTAGTTATCGTGCGCCTTCGCACCTTTCATCCCCCTCTACTCCCAACTCCCGGCAATGGCTGGAAGTTGGGTTTGCTTTTTTCAGCAGTGGGTTTGCTGACGGTGTTATTCTCAACTAAGCACTACTTTGGCGTCCGTCACGATATCGATTACGATACTTATGAACCTACGGATCGCTGGGTAATTCTTTTTAGCCTCGCGATCGCACTCCTAGGAGCTGGGGTAATTTATTATATGTTCACCGTTCCTTCTAGCTCATTTGGTTTGATGGCACCTGAATAATGGTGGCGGTTTAATATGAATATTAAAGAGTTCGATCGCGTGCAATTATCGTTCCAACTGAGATGTTGCACCATTGTCAAGAATAGGCAAGATGCCTGTTCCACAAAAAGTGCATTTTCTTGTGGGGTGGGCATCCTGCCCGCCCAAAAAAGGCTTATCGAGAATGGTGCAAGATGTGAGCTCCCACCGATGCAAGTAGATGATGAGAAAACAAAACAGCAAAATCTGTCGCGGGCGATCGATCGATCGGCAAATGAGCGCACCTTCTTAGCATGGATGCGGGCTGCGATCGCACTCATGGGTTTTGGCGTCGTCATCATCCGACTTCGCGTCGTGCAAATGCCCGTACATTACCGTCAGGCGATGGGGTGGAAGTTGGGTTTAATTTTCTCTCTAATAGGTTGGGTCACAGTCTTAATCTCAACTAAGCACTACTTCACCGTTCGCCACCAAATTGACCACGATACCTACAATCCCCCAGACGGCATGGTTTTATTTTTCAGTTCCGCTGTGGGCTTATTGGGGATTGGAGTAATTTATTCAATTTTGGCAACCGCCCTGAGCCCAAGTAGTTTTGTAATACCCGATTGATTGTCAACAGGAGTTAATCATGAACAGCGATACAGTTGCCACGATCGCTTCCATTCTCATCTTAGCTGCTGCTATCTGGGCCGCATTCGTAGTGCTGGAGACTGTCGCGAAAATAGTCCCGAAATTGCTGGGCGTGACAGTCGCGATCGGGCTTTTACTCGTTTACCTGCAATTTTACTGGGGCATCGACACTGCATATCTTTGGCAAACTGTCAAGCATTTGCCGGAAACTTTCAATTTGTCGATCGGCGCCTAAATTATCACCAGCCAGCATTCTCAACAACCTCTCTCGGATAGATATTTTAGTACCGCAAACAAAGTATATTTAGCCGATTCCACAAAATACGGTAACTTGATTGACTTACTAGACATAACTGATTCAGGCTGTTAAACTACGGTAAGTCGATCGAGTAATGAGCTATTAACGTGGAAAACGCTAAAAAAGTCATTGAAGAGTACCAGCTTGCAGGACAACTAAGCCAACAGTTGCCAGAAGCGAAGGGCTTTAACGAAGTCTGGTTTAAAAAGATCAGAGGCGGGTTGCTTCTGGCAATTGGATATTTGCTATCACCCCTGTGTTGGTGGAACGACATATTTTTCAATCTGCCAATTGCCTACGCCTTTGGGTATATCTTCAGTTGGCTTTCCCCAGATTTACTGTTTCCTTGCACAATTGTCGGCTACTGGCTTTCCAATATTGTGGGAATTCTGTTGATGCAGCTAGGAACTTTAGATGTTTTGGCCGACAAACCCAAGGAAAAAAACCTCAAAAAAGAGTTATTGACGGGTTTAGTTTCCTCAACCGCCTTCACTCTTGTCATTGTGGCATTGATTCATTTTAATGTTCTCGAGACTCCCGATTTCTTTTCCGGCCAGCAGTCAGTTAACCTCAGCTCTGCTTTACCTGTGACGCTCGTCACTTCAAGGTAGAAAGCCGAATATAAACCCCATAAATAAATCCAGGGTTTTTAATCAGTTACACAGGTAGATATAAGAAAATCAGGGAGCTTTTACACTACAATTTATGTAGTTTTGTTTATTTGCATTTACTTACTTTTACCAAGAATTTTGTAGCGGAACGCGCGGTAAGTCTCAAGCGTTGAAGAGCCAAATTCCTGGCTAGGAATATTGAAATGCGAGTAAATTTTTGCCTGTGTAGCTGTGTTGCAGGAGCCAGTCAAGTTATCTATTTGTTGGTTGGCAGCGCTTAAATACACAGTTTTTGGGCATAACCGTGAACTACTTATTACTATCCTTTCTCAGCTTTATTGTGGGCATTATCGTTGGTTTTACCGGAGTTGGCGGAGCCTCGCTCATCACCCCAATGTTAATTTTTGTTTTTCAAATTCCAGCATCAATTGCTATTAGTTCTGATGTCGTAGCTGCTACACTGATGAAAGTTGTTGGCGGCTTCAAACACTGGCAGCAAAAAACCCTCGACTTGCAAGTAGTTAAGTGGCTGGCTTTGGGTAGCGTACCCGGTTCGCTGACGGGCGTGTGGATTTTACACTGCATCCAATCCAGCGGAAATCAGGACTTAGACAGCATATTGCTGCGCTTTCTCGGAGTAGCGCTCGCCCTCATAGTCGCTTTATCGCTGACCAAATTAGTGGTCAAAACATTTTTCCCTAGTTTTAAATTGCCTTCGCCCGCTAAATGGGACTTAAATACTAATTATGGCCGTATTTGTACTGTGAGTGCGGCAGCAATTTTAGGCTGCATAGTGGGAATCACTAGCGTGTCTTCCGGTTCGATGTTTGCACTGTTGCTGATTGCTTTTTTCCGCCTGGATACTTCTAAATTGGTGGGTACAGATATTTCGCAGGCGGCAATTTTGTTGATGTTTACATCTCTGGGACACCTCAGCCTCGGAACGGTAGACTGGAGTTTAGTTTTGCCAATTTGGTTGGGTTCGGTGCCGGGAGTTTTAGTAGGTGCTAAATTCTGCCAAATTATGCCTCAACGCCCGCTAAAGTTTGTTATTTACGGAATGTTGGCGATGGCTAGTTGGAAGTTGTATCAAGTCTGAAAAGTAGGGGTAGTGCCGGGCCCATTGCTGTCAACAATGCCCTACAAACCTTTGTATATCTTGTTTATAGCCGAGTCTAGATCCCCCTAAATCCCCCTTAAGAAGGGGGACTTTGATAAGAATCTTGTCCCCCCCTTATTAAGGGGGGTTAGGGGGGATCTAGACTTCGATATAACAAGAGAGACGGTCGGTTTGACGTTAAGTTGTCACCAATGCCCTACAAGGTAGGGGTAGTGCCGGGCCCATTGGTGTCAACAATGCCCTACAAACCTTTGTATATCTTGTTTATAGCCTAGTCTAGATCCCCCTAAATCCCCCTTAAGAAGGGGGACTTTGAGAAGAATCTTGTCCCCCCCTCCGGCGGGGGGTTAGGGGGGATCTAGACTTCGATATAACAAGAGAGACTGTCGGTTTGACGTTAAGTTGTTACCAATGCCCTACTACAATTTAATACTTGCTGACTAATGCTTCGAGTTCGCTGACAGTCGGCAATTCTAAATCTTTGAACAGCGCTGTACTGAGGTAGCGTTCGCCATAAGAAGGCTGCACAAAAACTATCAATTTTCCAGCATTTTCGGGACGCTTGCCGACTTGAATTGCGGCATACAAAGCGGCGCCGGCAGAAATTCCTGACAACAATCCTTCTTCTCTGGCTAGTCGGCGACTGTAGGCGATCGCATCTGCGTCGCTAACTGCAATTGTTTCATCAATTAACTCTGGTTTCAACACTTCCGGGATGAATCCTGCACCAATCCCTTGAATTTTGTGAGCACCAGATTTGCCTCCAGAAAGCACGGGGCTGCTGGCTGGTTCAACTGCAATTACCCTAAAACTAGACTTTCGCGGTTTAATTACTTCAGCAACTCCAGTAATCGTACCGCCGGTGCCAACTCCAGCAACTAAAAAATCTACTTTACCCTCTGTATCTTCCCAAATTTCCTCGGCCGTTGTCTCCCGGTGAATTTTTGGATTAGCGGGGTTGCGAAACTGTTGCAGCATGAAAGCGTCGGGGGTTTCTTCTACAATTTCTTCCGCACGGGCGATCGCGCTTAACATCCCTTCATGTCCCGGAGTTAATTCCAACTGAGCTCCGTAAGCTTTCAGCATCGATCGGCGTTCCGTGCTCATCGTATCCGGCATCGTTAAAATCAGACTGTAGCCTTTCGCCGCCGCGATCATTGCCAAAGCTATTCCAGTATTGCCTGAAGTCGGTTCAACTAAAATAGTTTTCCCCGGTTGAATTAACCCCGCATCTTCTGCCGCCTGAATCATGCTTGCCGCAATCCGATCTTTCACCGAAGCAGCCGGATTCATCCCTTCCAATTTTGCCACAATTCGAGCAACTACTCCTTCGGCTTGGGGAATTTTATTGAGTTGAACTAATGGAGTTCTGCCAATTATTCCTGTAACATCCTTAGCAATTCTCATGGCTTAATTTCTCTCCCCTTAAATGTAGTACATGGGATGTGCTTGTTTGCGAACATCCCGCTGTTCGCACAAATCTTGTAATGTGTATTTCCCCAAAACAGACCAAGATGCCTGTTGAGCTTCCTGCCAGATTTCTAGCACCGCAGTTTTTTCTATTGTTACAGATTCCGAAACTTTTTGGGTCGGGCCACTGCCGGATCCTTCGAGTGTCGAAAACACCTCTAGCAAGGTAATCTGCCAAGGCTCTTTCGCCAGCAAATAACCGCCTTTAGCACCTCGCAAACTCTGGACAATACTTGCACGCCGCAGCACGGCAAGAATTTGGTCTAGATAGCGTTCCGGTATCTCACCAGAAGCAGTAAGTTCGCTTACTGTTAGGGGCGAATCCTTCGGGTAGTGGCTCGCCAATTCCAAGAGCGCTAACAGGGCATATTGTACTCTAGAAGATAGTTCCACATTCCCCACTGGCGATCGAGTTTAAATTGTACATTATATCATAGTACACAATTCCGGTAGGTGTACAGGTGTTAATATATCTTTATTACAAAAACGGTTGGAGAAATCCCGTGAGCAACGTAAATGTAGGTTTAAGCTGTCGGCACTGTCGGTATTACGAGCAGCACGGGCACAGGGGCGGAAACTGCCTGATGCTCGGCGTGGGGGTACAGGGTGGGTGGAAAGCTTGCCCATTCTTGGTTCGGCCCTTTGCACCGTCTTGGGAATACCCCGAAGCGGGTAGAGCAGGAGAGTCTCAAATGTTGCAGGGATCGAGTATTTTACAAGCAATACCGCCCCCTTAAAGTAACTGCTAAGTAGGTAGGCGGATATATGCTGAGTCATAGTTAAGTTTATTCATACTTACCTACTTGGTGGCCGTCAACAGGTGCGAGATATCGCATCTGTTGGCAGTGAGAAGAAAGAAATCAACACAAAGAAAAAAGCAAGTGCGATCGTCGCCCTTGCTTTTGAACTTATTGACAAGTCGATGAGAAAATTTAATTAACGCAAATTCGCTACAAATTATCTGTCTAGAGAACTCTGAATTTGCTCGAATATCGCATTGCCACCGAAGAAATTCTTTGGCAGCGCATTCCTATCACCTACATCGGCGATCGTAAACTATTAACAGTTAATAACCTTTTATATTTCGTAGTGCCAGACCTCAGAAGGTTGCAGAATAATCCGGTGGAGCGGCAGACGATCGATCAAGCCTTGCTGCTCAAAATGACCGAGGGTGCGAGTGACAGTTACGCGACTTGTACCGATGATTTCTGCAATGTCCTGATGCGTTAAAATCATATCTATTAGATGTCCTTGCTCTACCTCAGAACCAAACCTCTTAGCCAGCCAAGTTAATAGTTGATAGAGCATAAAATCAACTCTTTTGTAACCTCGCATTACCATGAAATCTTCAGCCTGCTGAATGTGAGTGAGCAAAATATCTCTATTTAGCCAGCGATCGCCCGATAGTAAAATTGCTTCGACTTTAGTGAGGCATTCAATTTGAAAAGGATCGCATTTTGATATTGGTTTGCCGATCGTATCACCAGGCCCCCACAATCCCAAGGTGATAATTGTGCCATCTTCAAGCCACGTTACAGTTCGCACTACTCCAGTTTCAATTCGCCACAGAGCATTGCTTCTGTTGGGCAAGTGCGAGCGGCGAGGAAATATATGGCGGCTCGTTTCATCAAAAGTTTTAGTGGAAAGAGAAGCAATAGTCATAGCCAGTTACTGAAAGAATAAAAGTTAGTTTGTCCAATGGCAGCAGGATAGTGTGGCTGGCAAAACTCTAGATAAATTAAAGCTTTACTAGATTCCTGCACCGTCTAAAAACTGTGTAATGAATAAATCCGACGACTGAAATAATTCATGTTTTTCGACCTCTGCTTGCTCGGATTGAGTTGTTTTGATCGGAGATAATTGAGATTTTAAGAAATCAACTTGCTCTTCTAAATCCTTAATTCTATCGAACAAAGCTCGAATAGCTTGAGCTTCCAAATCCGGTAGACCTTGAGAATTTTGAGCATCTTCCACCTGCTTTTTCCGAGAGATGATGCGGCCGGGAATTCCCACAACTGTGCAATCGCTAGGGACATCCCGCAGCACTACCGAACCCGCACCAATCCGAACATTATTGCCAATTTGAATATTGCCTAAAACTTTAGCACCGGCTCCTACCACTACATTTTCTCCCAGCGTTGGATGCCGTTTTCCTATTTCTTTGCCCGTGCCGCCAATGGTCGCTCCTTGATAAATTACAGCATAATCTCCAACGATCGCAGTTTCGCCAATTACCACCCCCATCCCGTGGTCGATAAACACGCCCCTACCAATTGTCGCACCTGGGTGAATCTCAATACCTGTTAAAAAGCGACTCAGTTGGGAAATCAAGCGCGGTACAAACGGCAGGCCAGCGGAATAAAGCCAGTGTGCTATCCGGTGCAAAAAAAGTGCTTGCAGTCCGGGATAGCAAAATAATACTTCCAGCCAGTTGCGCGCCGCGGGGTCACGTTCGTAAATAATTTGCAAGTCACTGAACATATTTAGTCCCGCCGTGTTTGGGTTATACAGTATCGGCAGTGCCGACGGTTTAAGCTGCATAAAGCAGTATTGGTTTTGGCATTCTTACTTATAATACTATAATCCGACCGAATTACAGTAGTTAAGGAGAAAAAAATTTTTCCTTCCCCAGCCCTTTCTAAGCTGCCTCCGATATTTTCCGCGAAACAAACGGTACAGCTTGTCTGACTTCTTGCCGCAGCGGAATCTCGATCGAGAATTCCGTCCCCAATCCCGGTGTCGAATCGCAGCGCAGCGTACCTTTGTGCTTTTCTACGATAATTTTATAGCTGATTGACAGTCCCAATCCTGTCCCTTTTCCGACCGGTTTAGTAGTAAAGAACGGGTCAAACAGCCGTTTTTTGACATTTTCTGCCATACCGGGGCCGTTGTCAGATATCCGCACAATTATTTTATCGGGACTTGAATATTCTGTGGTTATGGCGATCGCGATCGGATTAGCTTTCGCTGCTTTGGGCCCGCGATCGAGACTGTAACTCTCAAGGGCGTCGATCGCATTAGCCAGAATATTCATGAACACCTGATTTAATTGTCCGGCATAGCACTCTACTAAAGGTAAATTGCTGTAGTTTTTAACAATCTCGATCGGCGGGCGATCGGCTGTAGCTTTCAGGCGACTTTGCAGAATTAGCAGAGTGCTGTCAATGCCTTCATGGATGTTGACAGGTTTCATTTCGCTTTCGTCTAAGCGAGAGAAATTCCGCAAAGATTTGACAATTTGAACAATGCGATCGGCTCCTATTTTCATCGAATACAGCAGTTGCGGCAAATCTTTGCTGAGAAACTCAAAGTCAATATTTTCTAAATACTTTGAAATTTCCGAGGGAGGGTATGAATAGTATTTTTGGTAGAGTTTTACCAACTCCAACAAATCGCTACTATATGCGCTGGCGTGTTGAATATTGCCGTAAATAAAACTAATAGGATTGTTCACTTCGTGGGCAACACCAGCGACTAATAAACCCAAACTTGACATTTTCTCCTGCTGAATTAGGTGAGCTTGAGTTTGTTGCAACTCTTGCAAAGTTTGCTCTAGTTGTTGAGATTTAGCCGTGCGTTCGGCTGCTATTTTTTCAATTTTTTCGGTATAAGTTAACAAGCTCATTATATAAAGTGTCGCCACCAAAGTTAAGATTGTCCCCCAAATTAAAACAGTCAAAGAACGCCAAAATCTTAGAGGATTAATGTACTCTGGCGTTATCCGTAATTGCAGCAACCACCTGCGATTTTCAATATTGAGAATGCGGGTGCAACTGCTGCCGTCCGGGCAGTAAGCTCTTTCCCCAATTTGGATGTTATTTTTAATGTTTTCATCGGTAATTATCCTTTTTGTCTTGGCTTCATAAAAGGCAAGAAACCTTTCTGCTTCAGGAGCCATAGCATCTTGAAGATAAACGTTAACAAAGTAGAGGTTAGTTTCCTGTAAAGCCGATTTAACAATAGCATCAACCAGCAAAACGCCAAAAGTAAAACCTTTCAAATTTTCTCGCTATCGAGGAGGTAAATTTGGCTGCAATTCTGCGCCATCGTCAGCAGAATTTTGAGTAAAAATTGGCATAAATACGAAGACGATGGGTTGATTTTGCGAAGACATTTTTTGGCGATGTGTCGCGGTAATTTCTTGTCTTTTTGTGGCGTTTTCTAACGCTACCCGATTGGCAGTTAAATCTAAATCTAAATCTATTTCCTCTGTCAGGAATTGCGGAGAGTCAGAAACACGGGGCAGCCAAGCGATCGCCTTGAGGCTCGGATGGCGGTACAGGGCAGTACCAACAAATGTATTAACTTCTGGTTTTTTAACGCCGTCAAATACGCTGTAAAATGCTCCCGCTGCCCGAATTATTTCTAAATTGCCGCTAACATCTCTCTGAATGTCTGTAGCTATTTTGTCCAGCCGGTCTTGCAGTTCGGCTTGCATGGATTTGTATTCCCAATTATACGCAACTGAAGAGGCGATCGCAGACAGCCCTAATCCTGCACAAAGTGTTAATCCTGCCTGGATGTAACGGCGATAACTAAGTAAAGTGCTAGTTGCTAAATTCAACAATTTGTTAGCATTCATATTCTTCGCTGACCTTTTTTTATCCTTCCCACTCAAAATTTCAGGGGGAAGCTTTTTCTCGTTCCCAGGCTCTGCCTGGGAATGAATTTCAGGAGGCTCTGCCTCCGATGGAGAGCCACGAGACAGCATTACCAGGCACGAGCCTGGTAACGATGTGGCAGCAGTGTTTTGTAGAAGCTCCCCGATAGTATTTTGCGTAAGATGCAGCCGCTGATTTAAATTGAATAAGCAGGGAAAGTCATTGCGTGTTTGGGCTTGACGTAAACCTGCTGATCTCGCTTTAACTGTAGAGAATCGAAGCGCTCGCGACTCACGTAAGCTGTTACTACCTGCTCGGATTCTAACACTAACTCGGTTTGTATTTCCCGCCCTAAATGAATGATGCGACTGACTTTTGCTAATGAAAAACCAGACTCCGGCTTAGTTTTAATTTCCACGTCGTGGGGGCGCAAAAACACTACGTCCGAATGAGCGGCTCCATTATTGCGAGCCGTTGTGCCGTTACTGGCGAACAAACCCGCAGCATTTGAGAGCACATTGACCGGCCCAATAAAACTCATCACAAAAGCTGATGCCGGTTTGTCGTAAATTTCAGCAGGAGTGCCAACTTGTTCGACTCTACCTTTGTTCATTACCACAATTTCATCGGCTACTTCCATAGCTTCTTCTTGGTCGTGAGTCACAAAAACTGTGGTGATGTTAACTTCTTTGTGAAGGTTGTGCAGCCACGATCGCAATTCTTTGCGGACTTTAGCATCTAATGCTCCAAAAGGTTCGTCTAGCAGCAGCACTTTTGGTTGAACTGCTAGAGCTCTGGCCAAAGCAACCCGCTGCCGCTGGCCGCCGGAAAGTTGCGAAGGATAGCGATCGCCCAAACCTGTCAACTGCACTAAATCCAAAAGTTCATCAACCCGCCTGCTAATCGAGCCTTTAGGAACTTTGCGAATCTCCATCGCAAAAGCTATATTTTTCCTAATACTCATGTGTTTGAATAAAGCGTAGTGCTGAAACACAAAACCGATATGCCGTTCCTGCACCGACTGATGAGTAGCATTTTCACCCGTCAGGTAAATCTGACCGCTGTCCGGCGGTTCTAGCCCCGCGATCATCCTCAGCAGAGTCGATTTCCCGGAACCGGAAGGCCCCAACAGCGCCACTAAAGAGCCCCTTTTAATTTCCAAATTCACGTTGTCAATGGCGTGGAAGGAGCCGAAGTGTTTCGATACGTTCTCAATTGTAATGCTCATGACTTTGTGTACCTATTTTAGGAGTTGACGGTATTAACTCCATATATCTGACCGATTTACAGTAGTATATCCTGAAATTAATATTTGGCAAGGCCTGTAACTTTTTGTATTGTATTTCGAGCCCTCCTGATGGGAACGGCGCTTGAAAGTTGACGCTGGCGGGCCGTCCGAGTTAACCCGCGAGGGTTTCCAGATGTGGGATTATCGGTAAATGCGATCGTCCCAGAGTAAGCCATGCTGAAATTACGTAGAAACCGGGTTTGATGGACGAAAATACTGCATCATAACCTTTAAAACCTTTAATCCCCGTAAAAAAGCGGGTTTCTTTGCTGTCGATCTATCTATATTTTACCGCTGCCGACAATTCCCCGACTCCCGGCGATATTAAAGATTTCATGTACAAATTGCTCAATCTGAGGTGCGATCGCACACAATTTAGATCACAATAGTTAATTCAGAAGCCCGCCAGCTTCACCTTTGAGAAAGTGACAGAATAGTAAATTCTAACCAGAACACCACTATGGGAAAACCAACAGGCTTTATCGAATTCTTGCGCGAATTGCCCTCCGAACTCTCACCAGTCGAGAGAGTCCACAACTGGGACGAATTTCACCTACCGATGGATGAGGACAAACTCCGCACCCAAGGGGCGCGCTGCATGGACTGCGGCATTCCGTTTTGCCACACGGGTACAATTATCAGCGGCATGGCAAGCGGCTGCCCGATTTACAACCTCATCCCCGAATGGAACGACCTAGTATATCGCGGACTGTGGAAAGAAGCCCTAGACAGACTCCACAAAACGAACAACTTCCCGGAATTCACCGGCCGCGTCTGTCCCGCACCCTGCGAAGGCGCTTGCGTGCTCGGCATCAACAATCCGCCGGTGACGATTAAAAACATCGAAGCCGCAATTATCGACAAAGGCTGGGATGAAGGCTGGGTTACTGCCGAACCACCCGCCAAACGCACCGGCAAAAAAATCGCCGTCATCGGTTCCGGGCCCGCCGGTTTGTCCGCCGCCGCGCAACTCAACAAAGCCGGTCATTGGGTAACTGTATACGAAAGAGCCGATCGACCAGGCGGCCTGCTAATGTATGGCATCCCCAACATGAAGCTAGACAAAGAACAAGTCGTAATGCGCCGCCTGAAAGTCCTCGAAGACGAAGGCGTGACATTCGTCTGCAACACCGAAGTCGGCAAAGACTTACCAGCCGAACAACTGCTAAAAGAATACGACTCAGTTGTGCTCTGTACCGGCGCCACCAAACCCCGCGACTTGGGCATTGAAGGCCGGGAATTAAAAGGCATCCACTTCGCAATGGACTTTCTGACTGCGAACACCAAAGCAGTTTTAGACAAGAGCACCAACGATAACTTCATCTCCGCCGAAGGCAAAGATATCGTGATTATCGGCGGCGGCGACACCGGCACCGACTGCGTGGGCACCTCCATTCGCCACGGCTGCAAAAGCCTCGTACAGCTAGAAATCCTGCCCAAACCGCCCTCAGAACGCGCCGCCAACAATCCCTGGCCGGAATGGCCGAAAGTCTACCGCCTCGACTACGGCCAAGAAGAAGCAGCAGCCAAATTCGGCGACGACCCCCGCGGCTATCTCACCACCGCGACAAAGTTCGAGGGCGACGAAAACGGCAATGTCAAAGCTGTGCACACCGTTGAGGTGGAGTGGGCGAAAAACGAGAAAGGGCAGTTCATTCCGAACCACATCCCGGGCACGGAAAAAGTGTTGCCCGCACAGCTTGTGTTGCTAGCGATGGGCTTCCTCGGCCCGGAACAGCCCTTGCTGGATGCCCTGGGATTGGAACGCGACGCCCGCAGCAACGTGAAAGCCGAGCACGAAAAATATACAACCAGCATTCCGGGAGTTTTCGCGGCTGGGGACTGTCGCCGGGGACAAAGTTTGGTTGTTTGGGCGATTAATGAAGGGCGGGGCGTGGCCCGGGAGTGCGACCTTTATCTGATGGGGAGCACTGATTTGCCTTAATTGGTAGGTGTGAGTCGATCGAGATTGTTTGATTTCCGATAATTTATTAGGCCCGTAAGGGCGGGTTCGCCAAGATTTTGATTTAAAAACCAAAAATATTGTAAACCCGCCCTTTGTACCTTGAAAGAGGTAGATTGCGATTTACCTTTGGGTGGGGGCGGGTTTACGAGATTATGGATTTTAGGCAATTATTATTGGTGAAACCCGCCCCTACAAATCTCTCGATTTGGGATGATTTTCGTGAATAAATTCCGATAATTTATTATGCCTGTAGGGGCGGGTTTTACCAACAATATTTGAGGCTCACAAACAATCTATAAAAACCCGCCCCCACCCAACCAATAACCCAGATTAACCTGATGTTTGAGCTCATCCCAAAAATGTAGGGGGCGGGTTTATTATATTGTGGGTTTATGACAGAGATGGTTGGTGAAACCCGCCCCTACACATTGGTACATTTGGATTTGTCGTTGGGGGGGGCGGGTTTTTTATATTGTGGGTTTATGGCAGAGATGGTTGGTGAAACCCGCCCCTACACATTGGTACATTTGTATTTCTCGTTGGGGGGGGCGGGTTTTTTATATTGTGGGTTTATGGCAGAGATGGTTGGTGAAACCCGCCCCTACGAATCGATCGACCTAATATTAGAGGACGATCGACTGTATATAAGATTTACCATTCCATTCGATCGCCAGCGGACTAGATTCATTAATTTTGACTGAATTATGAGGATACAATTCATCTTTTCCCCACAATAAAGGATTATTAACAATATATTCACGAATGGCAACTAATGATTCTTCATTGCGGATGATATGTTCGTAATAACCCCGCTGCCACACCGATATGCTTGTCAAATATCGCATTTGGTTAATTCGCCGCGCCGAAGATGTTTTTAAACCCCGCACAATTTCCGACAAAGGATGGATTTTTGATTTTATCAGGCCAAATTTATCGGATTCTGTAGAATTTATTTCGGGGCTGCCTTTCAAAACAATAATTCCATGAACGTGATTTGGCATCACAATAAAATTGTCTAATGCTACGTTTGGGTAACGTTTGGGAAGAATGCTCCAATTGAATAAAACAGTTTTCCCATAGGGACTCAATTGCATTTGATCATTAATAACGTCGCCGAATAAACATTCGCGCTGCCAACTGCAAATAGTGATAAAATACGCACCGGGAGTCCTATAATCATATCCTGGCAGGCGAATTGAGCGGCGGTGGTGTTTGTTAGGATCGTATTTCATAATTTTGTTTCCATAAAACAGTTGTTCGTTGGGTGGGGGCGGGTTTATTAGATTGTTGGTTTCTGACATAAATGGTTGGTGAAACCCGCCCCTACGATGGGCTGTAGGGGCGGGTTTTACCAACAATATTTGAAGCTGACAAACAATCTATAAAAACCCGCCCCCACCCAACCAATAACCCAGATTAACCTGATGTTCGATCGAATTCAAAAAATGTAGATTCGGATTTGTCGTGTTCGTGGGGGCGGGTTTATTATATTGTTGGTTTCCGACATAGATTGTTGGTGAAACCCTCCCCTACAACGGCCTGTAGCCCCACCAATCAACCAAAATTCAACGGATCGACATCAATAGTTAAACTAACAGAACGCGGCGTGCGATCGCGCAATCCGATCAAATCCGACAAATCCACCGACTCATCCAAAGGCAACTTCAGCAAAATCTGCCACCGATAGCGATTTGCCACCCGCATAATCGCCGCAGGTGCAGGCCCCAACAATTCACACCCCGGTACAGACAATCGCTCAATATACTCCTGACAAACAGACGCCAATTGTACCGCTGTCACCGCCACTTCTGCCGCATCTACACTGCTCAATCGCAACAATACCAGCCGCCCCGAAGGTGGATAATTCAGCGCTGCTCTTTCTGCTAATTCTGTTTCCACAAAATCCGCATATTCGTGCCGCCTAACTGCTTGAATAACCCGATGTTCGGGAGTGTAAGTTTGAATAATTACCCGCCCCGGATCGTCGCCTCTGCCCGCACGTCCCGCGACTTGAGTTAATGTTTGAAAAGCTCGTTCGCTTGCCCGATAATCCGATAAGTTTAGTAACCCGTCAGCAGACACAACTCCCACCAATGTTACTCCAGCTAAATCTAACCCTTTAGTCAGCATTTGCGTACCCAACAAAATGTCAGCTTCCCCATTAGCAAATTGCGTTAACAATCGGCGGTGGTCGCCCTTATTTCTAGTCGTATCGCTGTCAAACCGAATTGCCCGCAATTCGGGAAATAATCTCGTTAATTCCTGTTCGACTCGCTGAGTGCCACTACCAAAGTTTTTGAAGTAAGGAGAACGGCATTCCGGGCAGTTTTGGGGGTGTCGTTCCGTATGGTTGCAGTAGTGACAGCGCAATATTTCTGCTGTTCCTTCGCCGACGTGGTGATAAGACAGGGAAACATCGCAATTCGGGCATTCCATCACATAGCCGCAACTCCGACAAGAGACAAAGGTACTGTGTCCTCTTCTGTGAATAAATAGAATACCTTGCTGTTGTCTTGCTTGCAATTGTTCCAGGGCGTTTTGCAGGGAAGCGCTGAAAATTGAGCGGTTTCCTTGCCGCAATTCTTGGCGCATATCGACTATTTCCACAGGCGGCATGGGGCGGGAATAAATGCGATCGGGCAATGATAAATAATGGATATTTGGTAACGAGTAATAATCTCGGCACGTCCCGACAAAAGTCTCTAAAGCTGGCGTTGCGGAACCTAAAATTAAGGGACAATTTTCTAATTCGGCGCGCCATTTGGCAACGGTGCGGGCATGGTAGCAGGGGGCTGGTTGGTCTTGTTTGAAGCTGCTGTCGTGTTCTTCATCAAGGATAATTAAGCCGAGGTGAGGTAAAGGTGCGAAAATGGCCGATCGCGTGCCGATGACAATTTGCGGGGTTCCAGTCAGCATCTGACGCCATGTATCGTAACGTTCGCCGTCGGATAGGGCGCTGTGGTACACGCAAATTTGCTCGCCAAAACGGGCGCGGAATCTGTCTGTAAGTTGCGGTGTGAGGCCGATTTCGGGAACGAGTACGAGGGCGGATTTGCCGCTGGCTAAGATTGGGGCGATCGCCTGCAAATACACTTCGGTTTTCCCGGAACCTGTAACACCGTGCAGCAGCACTTGACGAAATCCCGAAAAAGAGTTAATAAACGCTAAAGCTTCAGCTTGAAAATGAGTTAAAGTCTTCGGTGCATCGGGCAATTGAGAAATTCCGCGATCGCCCCTGAGCACTTCCCTTTGATCGATGACAACGCTACCTTTTTGTTCCAAATTTTTGACAACAGAAGAACTCGCGCTGCAAATTCTCAGCAAATCGTTCATCCACATTTCACCGCCGCCGCGTCGCAAAACTTCCAATACTTCTTGTTGCCGCTTGGTTAAATCTGTGACAAATGCACTAGCAATTAATGTCACGGCCGGTTTGAGTTGTGGTTTGGGAGGATTGGGAGGTTCTAAATAACTTTCTACCCAACCGCGTTTCAATAAATCTTTCAATCCCCGATAACTTCCCTTGACTTGTCGCTGGAGGTATTGCCAAGTGTAATCGCCGTTTTTTTGAGCTTGCAGCAATTGCAAAATTTGACTGGCGGCGGGATTGAGAAATGTTTCGGCATTCGGAGAAATTGCGTCCTTAATTAAGCGAATTCGGCGCACGGAACGGCTTAACAAACCGGGCGGCAGTGAGGCTCTAATTACTTGAATTAATGGTGTGCAATAATAGGTGGCAGTGCGATCGAGCAATTCCCAGTAATTAGGCGGGAAAAAACCCGCACTGACAACATCTTCGACATCTTTAACCCGCGCCGGATCTAAGTCGGGCGGCAGTTGAGAAATGAACCGAATCGCGATCGCCCCTACCTGTTGACTGCCAAAGGGTACACTCAAAATATCCCCTGGTTGCACGGTAAGTTCCGCAGGTAAACGATAGGTAAATAACTTGTTTTCCTCCCCTGCGGAGTCCCCCGCAACCCTGAAAGGAGAGTCTACCAATACCTCGATCCACTCTGCTTGCACGGTGGGGCGCTGTGGCGGTTCGCTGCTGCCGTAGGATGCCCCGGCCTCTGCCGCTATAGGGGTTGACAAACCAAAAGTGACAGTAGACATAGGGTTAGAAGCTGTATATTAATTTCTGGACATCTCTGGTCAGACGTTCTTTTTTGAGTATGCTTAGGCATATCTGTATCCGTCCTTTCGATGCACTGCCGATTGGACATAGGCGAGTTTGATTCCGATCCGTTTCTTACCAACAGGTGGATAAATCTCACCATCACCATTGGTATAGGGGCAAAGCCTAGCAACATAAGTACCTTTATTTACGCCTTTCGGAATGACGGTTTTGACAATATCACCATTACAAAAACCATGAATCGGACGTAATGGACGATGTTTCTGGGGATAACCAAACTTGTCAGTTTGACATCTCTGTCTACCACCCATACCAGTCGCTTTGACCCGCCAAACACGAGTTAGCAAAACTTTCAGAAATTCAACCTCACCGACGCAAGCTGCATCGATCCAATGCTCTTTAGGTAGTCCCAGACGGCAGCGGTTAAACTTTGTTTGTCCACCAGTTCCGAGTCTTACAGGTAGTCCGGTAGCTTTTAACGTGTCGAATAATTTGCGGCGAGTAGAATTCACAGCAGCAGCATCTTTAAGCGGTTTCTTGGACTGAGACAAAATCCTGTCAGCACGTTTAGGATCACGCTTCAAAAAGTCTCTTAGATCCTGAGTACCTTTCTTTTGATTGCACTTTTCACAGGCAATACAGAGGTTAGACAGACGATCTGACCCACTTTTTGCCCGTGGCTGAACATGATCTATCTGCAATGGAACATCCGTCCGATCGCAGTAGGCACATTTTCTACCCCATTTCTCTAGCAGATATTCGCGTTTTTCGTAACCTGCCAAAGTGCCTTGCTGGTACTGAGCACCTTCAATTTCAGGGTTTTCCATGCCTTGCATATCAAATCTGACAAGTTCTTGAACAATCTCAGCAACCGGGGCGAATTTTGCGATCCGCTTGACCCATGTTTCAGTCGTCAATACACGGTGCATCAGGCTTGGCGCTAACCATCCTTCAGCTCGTTTACGGTTGAGAAACCTCGGTTTCCGATAACGCATATTACGATTGCGTCTACCACGCCTCACACAAGAGCGAGATTCCAGAGCATCTTTAATTGCTTGCCCCCGGTGTTGTAGTTCCATGCCCCAAATAACTTCGTTTTGATTATTAACCAGCGCCATGCCTGTGAATTGGGAACCCGGATCGATCTTTAATTTGATTGGATATGTGATGATGTTTTCAACCTCTCTTTTTAAGATAAGTGTGAATGGAAACCTTCGGAAAACAGCAGCTTTGCCAGTTTTGAGTAACTTATCAGCATGGGCAGGATGAATCGGATTCATCGGTGTTTTAGTTGCATCAATCAAGAAAACGTAATTACTCATGGTTCGGTTTTGGTCGGTTTGACCAGTCCTTATGGCTAAGTAAAGTTTGCCTCGAAAATGTTGAAAAGGCTTTTTGCAGATGTGACACAGGCTCTCATGTCTTTCGCCTCTGTTGTTTAATCACATCTAACAGAGCTACAAACTGGCGTTCATTTGCAGGTGTATTGACCTTTTAAACGTGGATTCCGAAAATCCTTGCTTACGCAACCTCAGTTTATTCCGAGGATTCTGCACGTTCCTGACCCAGACTGACAAGCCTACGCAGAACAGGTAGGTTTGTCTACACCTGGGTAGACATTAAGGAACGGTTGCACATCAAACTAGGAGGAGCCGCGGTCAAAGGGAGTTTTCATTATCCCTCAGTTTAGCTCGATCGATCGCTCTTAGCTGCGGGAATTGGCGATCGGAATCTCGATCACGAATTCAGTCCCTTCTCCTATTGCGGATATGCACTCCAACCTCCCGCCGTGTTTGTCCACAACAATCTGATAGCTAATTGACAATCCCAAACCCGTCCCGTGACCAACTTGTTTGGTGGTGAAAAACGGATCGAAAATTTTCCCTTTTACAGCTTCATTCATTCCCATACCATTATCTTTGATGCTAATTCTTGCCCAATTTTTGGAAATAATAGAAGTAGTAATGGTCATCTTGATAGGGTTGGCTTCTATCTCCTCCAGTGAAGACTTTTGCTCTCGCTCCCGCAGGGCATCAACAGCATTATTAATGATATTCATAAATACCTGATTTAATTGTCCCGCATAACACTCTACCTTGGGCAATTCGCCATAATTTTTAATAAGATTAATAGCGGAATAACCCGGTTTTTCTTTAGTTAAATGCTGCAAGATTAACAAGGTGCTGTCAATTCCTTCGTGAATGTTAACTGGTTTCTTTTCACCTTCATCTACCCGCGCAAAGTTGCGTAAAGTCAGCACTATTTCGCGGATGCGCTCGGAGCCAACTTTCATTGACGAAAGAGTTTTCAACAAATCTTCGCGCAAAAAGTCGATGTCAATTTTTTCCAGAAAATCTTCAATCTCTGCATCTGTTTCGGGATACCTATCCTGGTACATTGCTAGCAATTTTAAAATGTCGCCAGCGTAGTCATTGACATAGGTAATATTGCCGTAGATGAAGTTGACGGGATTGTTGATTTCGTGGGCAATACCAGCTACCAAAATGCCCAAAGCCGACATTTTTTCGGCTTCGATCAATTTGATCTGCGTTGTTTGCTGGTTTTGCAGAGCTTTTTCTAGCGTAGAGATTCTTGCTTTTAAAATATTTTCGGAATCTTTAAATTCCTCAGTGAGTGTTTTTAGCAAAGATTCTTTTTTTTGATTAATGGCTTGTAATTGGCTGCGTTCGGTTTCCGAAGTTTCAAGTTTTTCCCGCAGGATTCGATTTTCCTTTTCCAGCTCTTTGATTCTGTTGTCGCAGTCTGTTGGTTCCATCGGCTATTATTTTGAACCTAAAAATAGTGTCAGAACAGTTTTATTAGTAAATTTAGTTGCACCCTTTACCTAGTTAGAATTTCGGCGCACATCGCCTAGCCAATTGTGTCCGAAAAATTCCACACTTCCTTTAATTGGCTCGATCTAAAAATCTTATCTAATATACATTCAAAATGTCAACATATTAATAACAAATCTGGTTAAAACCGATCGCTACTTTTATTGCCGACACTCGCATTTGGGGGTTTTTCCTCCGATTGTTGATAAATAAGCAGGGCGAGCGCAAACTTATAAAGGCGGGCCCAGCGCGACAAATTGCCCGATTCAGACAACCTTTGTACAAAACCCGCCGGCAACGCAAAGCGAAAATATTAAATGTGAGTGCGATCGAGTGGGGGCGACGGGAAAAGTGATCTCGACTGGGCGCGCGAGATCCCACAAGCAATCTCAAGTACCAAGCCACTTGCTCTATCCCAGAACGCAATCACACTATACCATTGCTGAGAAATCTCACTTTAATGTGTCGATCGTACTCACACACCCGCACCATTTTGTGCTAATAACTACTACTTGTGACAACATCGACACAGCGGTTTATATTTGGAGAGTAATTGATGTCAGGTAGCGAAGTTCGTGCAGATTTTTGGATGAGCGAGTACATTACCCCGTGGGATATTTACGTTCACGGCGTCATCGCGGTACTCGCTTACAAGAAAACAGCCTATCAAGAAATGTACGTAGTTCAGACCGGTACCTACGGCAAAGGCTTAGTTTTGGACGGTAAGTGGCAATCTTGTACAGGCGACGAGTTTCTGTACCACGAACCCCTGGTGCACCCAGCCATGATTTGTCACGGTTCACCCAAAAAAGTCCTCGTTCTCGGCGGCGGAGAAGGAGCTACAATTAGAGAAGTGCTGCGCTGGAAAACAGTTGAAAAAGTCGTGATGATCGACATTGACGGCGAAGTAGTAGAAGCTTGCCGCGAACACCTGCCCGAAATGCACCAAAATGCCTTTGACGACCCCCGCTGCGAAGTAGTAATCGGCGATGCTTTGGACTATTTAGATAAAACTGACAATGATTGGGATATTGTCATTTCTGACTTGTCCGATCCCATTGAAGAAGGCCCATCTTTCCAGTTGTTTACCAAGGAGTATTTTGAGAAAGTTCGCAGCGTAATGTCACCTAATGGATATTTCGTAGTGCAAGCGGGCCCAGTTTCTCCGGCAGAAATGAAAATGCACGCTCGCATTGTAAATACTTTGAAATCTGTTTTCTCCAATGTTCAATCCTGCACCAGCTTTATTTCTACTTATGGAGCTCCTTGGGGTTTTGCCGTAGCTTCTAACCAAGAAATAAATACGCGACCAGAACCAGAAGCTACTGACAAATTACTCGCCGAGAAAACAACTGGCGGGTTGCGGATGTTGGACGGAATTACACTGTTGGGGTTGATGCAAGTTCCCGGTCACTTACGGCAGGTAATCGCCGCTGAAACCGAAGTTTACACTATGGCAGCACCGCCTAAGTTTTTCGGGAAAGGTTCGGTCGGTCAGTAAAGTTCAATTGAAAGAGACAACTCGTTTGGAGTAACTGAGATTGGCAATTGAATCCGCATAGTCGCTGCCATTTTTCTTCCCCCGCTGGGCGTATTTATGACAGTCGGCATTGGCAGAGATTTTTGGATCAACCTGGTTCTAAGCTGTTTTTTCTTGTTTCCGGGTACGATCCACGCTGTTTGGGTGATTGCTAAGCACGATCGAGCTTAACTTGAGCTAAAATCCTGTTTTGGGATAATAAACAGGCAAGAGAAAATAAACTTTCTTTTGCCTGTTTTCACCAATTTATCTGGATTAAATCTGCGTTTATCCGCGTTCATCTGCGGTTAAAAATAAAAAAATCTAATTCTTATCAGAATTTGATTGCACCTCAATTTCTTCACAAACCAATTCAGCAATTTTTTTCGCCGCCCCCGATTCTCCTCGAACTGCACGCAAACGATCGCCCATTTGTGCTAATTTTTCAGGATGGCTCAAATAGTCGATCGCCAATTGAGCTATTACCTCCGGTTCCAACTTCCCAATTAACTCCGGCACAATCTCTTCCTGTGCCCAAATATTCGGCCAAGCATAAAGCTTTCCCTTTCCCAATTGCCAGATTAGCCAATTAATCGCCGTCGCAAAAACTGAACCGACTAACGGCAAATTGGCCAGCAATCCCGGCAAACCGTCCCAAGCTTTCATCGCATCCAATTGCTGCGTCGGAATCAAAACAATCATCGGTACAGCTAACGAACCCAATTCCGCAGTATTAGCTCCCACAGTAGTTAAACACAGGCTGCATTCTGATAGCAAATCGTAAGCGGGTGTCTGCGTCCAAAGTTCTACTTGCAAGTTATTTGCTGTCTGCAAAAACGGCGTTTCTGTTAAATGAAGTTCGGCGCTAGCGTTCTCAAATAAATGCAGGCAAGGATTTTGTTTGGGGTCGGCAAAACCGGCTAGAGTTTGCACATCTAAGGTAGGAGCAACGGGAATTACAAAGCGAGTTTCAGGGCGGAGGCGATGGATAGATTGGGCGATCGACAAACATAACGGTACACCTAAAGCTAATTTAGCCGCTTTAGAACCGGGCAACAATCCAATTAATTCTATTTTCCGTAGGGGCGGTGCCCCCGTGCCCGCCCTGCCCGATTTCCCGTTCCCTACTTCGGCGATCAAATCTCCGACAACTGTAAATTTCTTAGCATATTTTTGGGGAATTTTAGCAAAAACTTCTGGTTTCATCGCCGCAAATTTATCAATCCAGCGATACCACCGCGCGTCCCATTCAGCATAAATAACAGTGCGATATTTAAGTCTTTTGCCAATAACAACTGTAAAAAATTGATCGCCGCCTAAAAATAAAACAACTCCTGTTTCATACCAATCCCAATTTTCAGCAGTTTTGCCCGATAATAAGAATGGAAAAAAAAGCTCCGGTGCTTGCACTCTGTCAACTTCTGGGTAGGAACAAGCGATTTGCGCTTCTTTCCCGGTGGCGTGCGGACAGGGGGACAGCACCACAGAGATTCGCGCTTGAGTGCCCGTGTTTGCCAATTGCTCACGCAAAGCTTGCACGGCGGGACGCACCCAAGTTGCCAATTCTCCGGGGCCGTTGGAGAGGATTAAAATATCGACTGTCATAGGATTTAATATTTGAGAGGATACAAGGGAGAATTTATGACAGATTTAATTGATGCCGTCAAGACGGGTGATGTTGCGGCTGTAGAAAGTGCGATCGAACAGCGTGCAGATATCAATGCTAAAGATGAGGAAGGCGCGACTGCTTTGACGACTGCGGCTGAGGCTGGCAATTCGGCGATCGTCAAAAAATTGCTGGCTGCAGGTGCCGGGCCCAACAGTCAAGATAATGACGGGTGGACGCCGTTAATGAGTGCCGCTGCTGCCGGACATACGGAGATTGTACAGCTTTTGCTGGAGGCGGGAGCGGATGTGAATGCTAAAACTAATTTTGGTTTGACGGCTTTGATGAGTGCTGCAGGTAGCGGGCGCACTCAAGTTGTGGAAGTTTTAATCGATAAAGGAGCTGATATCAAAGCGTATGATAATAATACTTGGACTGCGTTAATTTGGGCGTCTTCGGAGGGTCACAAAGATGCGGTTGAGGTTTTGAAGCTAGCGCGCGATCGCCATTAAAGACTTAGAAACCGGGTTTATTCGAGAAACCCGGTTTCTGGATGGTACAATTAATTATCGTACTCCCCAGCAGCGATCAAGCAAATCCTGAATAGCTGCGAGATTTCTACCCAATTAAAGAAGTTGACCAACTATATTCTGAAGGTAATAAATTCAACTTTAGATTTCCGCCACCTTCAATAACTGCGATCGTATCACCATAACTAAGTTGGTCGCCTCCATTTGGTGTAAAGAACGGCAAGCCGTTTGTTTGGATTGCTAAATCTCGATTATTGTTGATGGGAAACACAATGTATTTATCGAATGATGTAGAGCCGAGCTGGATCGTATCCTGACCTTGGGTAAAGTTTTGAATTGTAGCAAAACCCGGTCCAAGGTAGAAAGATTTATATCCAATCACAAACACTCTACTGGTATATACAGGCTGCGCTAACACGAATGTATCGGCGCCGGGTCCGCCAATGAGAGTATCGAATTCGTTGCTGCCGTCACTTCCAGACACTCCGGCGCCAAAGCCTGTAGAGCCTGTTACTCCAACTAATTGGACATTCCCCACTCCTATACCAGTGAGGGTGTCATTGCCGGAAGTTCCGATAAAAGTAGCAGACCTGTTTGGCTCGTTTTTTCCGAAATTGAAGTAGTGTTCCCGACCAGTTGTCAAAGCTCCAGAGTAGACAAGAGGTCCAATATCACGGTTTCTATTTAAGTATACTGTTTCATAGAAAGAAGTACCATTACTGAAGCCGCCGAATTGAATGAAGTGCTGGTAGCCACTTTTAAAGTTATTCTCAATAAACGACCGCGAATCTCGGTTAGTTGCTACATAAAATGCTTCGTCATAATTTGGCGATACGCGCGATCGACCCTGTTCGTAACCAAACTGGATAAAGTGATCTAAGCCTGTAGCAAAAGGCGCGTTTGGGTTGTTTGGAGTGCGGATAAAGGGTTTGAGGTCTGGATTTCCGTCAAGGTAAGTAGCTTCGTCAAAATACCGCGATATTTTTGTGAGGCCGGCGGCTTGGCCGAACTTTTCAAAGTGTTCTCTTCCAGATTTGATGATTCCTGCATCAATGGCTGGTTTCACCCAAGGATATTGAGCAAGGTAGTATGGTTCGTCAAAAATGTCATAATTTGTCATAATTATTTCTCCAAGCTTAGTCTGCTTACTTGTCGGTTAAACTTGACACAGTATAAATAACTCTACGAACTCACTATGTCAAGTTAATTATTGTTAATCCTGTTTTATGATTTTTATGGCAAACACAACAGTGCGATCGCCCATTTTGCGAATGTGCGATCGTACTCCCCAGCAGCCAAAGGTAAATCCTTAACTGCTTCGAGATTTCTATCGAAGGAAAGATGTAAAAGAAAGAGATTTTGGTAATAAATTAAAACTGAGATTTCGGCCGCCTTCAATAACAGCGATCGTGTCAAAGCGGCTGGTTTCGACCACTCCATTTTTCACAACAGACAAGCCATTCGCTTGGATAGCTAAATGTCGATTATTGTTAATGGGAAACACCAAGAAGAACTCTCAGAAAGTCCCTGCAAGCTGGATGCTATCCTGACCTTGGGTAAAGTTAAGTAGCGTGCGTTATTAACGCACCTACCATGTTAACCGAGAAAGAGATAACCGAGGTTCCGGTTATTTAAGGAATAGGTAGAAAGTGCCGTCCCCCTGTGGCTGAGTTGTAGAAAAAGATAAATTTTTTCCCTCAATAATACCAATTGTTTCATATCTTGGGCTGAGGATTATGAACTCGTTAGCATCCCCCATTGTTGTGTAGATATCGGGACTTCCTGCCAACTGGATCTTGTCATTGTCTTGATCAAAGTTCCGAATTCTAACTATACCGGGGGTAGTCGCATAGAGTTGACGGGATGTGGGATTACCGGAGGTAGCAGGAACTCCGAGTACGAATGTATCCCTCCCAGGGCCGCCGATCAGGACATCAGATTCATCAAACCCAAAGCTTTCATACTGCCGATTGCCTTGGGGATCGATACCTACTTCAACTCCAATTAATTCGGCATTCCCTACCCCTACACCAGTGAGGGTATCATCGCCGCGGCTTCCGACAAAAGTAGCGGAGCGACTCTGCTCAAATTGCCCAAATTTGAAATAATGTTCTCGACCGGTTCTCAAGGCTCCCGAGTTGACAAACGGCACAATGTCGGGGTTTTCTTTTAAGTATTCCGGTTCAAAAAATGAAGTCCCAAAACGACCGTCTTTGAGTCCGAATCGAATGAAATGCTGGTAGCCTGATTTGAAAGTTCCGTTCTGAACGAACGATCGCAACTCTGAGTTATTTGCTAAATAAAAATCTTCGTTATATTCAGGCGATACGCGGGTGCGGCCTTCTTCGTAGCCAAACTGAATAAATTGGTCTAAACCAGACGCAAAAGGCGCGTCTGGATTGTTTGGGGTGCGAACCAAGGGAGCAATATCTGGATTTTGAGCTAGATAGGTTTCTTCGTCAAAGTAACGCGATACTTTAGTCAGGCCGCCGGCTTGACCGAAGTTTTCAAAGTGTTCTCTGCCGGATTTTATAATTCCTGCATCAATAGCAGGTTTCACCCAAGGATATTGCGCCAGGTAGTATGGATCGTCAAAAATTTCATAATTAGTCATAAGTTGTACTCTAAGCTTAGTCTGCTTACTTGTCGATTAAACTTGACCCACTATAAATAACTCTACGAACTCACTATGTCAAGTTAATTATTGTTAAGCCTGTTTTATTATTTTTATGGCAAACACAAAAGCGCGATCGCCCATTTTGCGAATGTGCGATCGCACTCCCCAGCAGCAATCAGGCAAATCCTGAATAGCTTCGAGATTTCTACACAAGTGAACTTAGCAAAGGAGTAGATGGTGATAGATTCAAACTGAGATTTCCGCCACCTTCAATAACAGCAATTGTATCAAATGGACTGGTTGAGGGAACAGAAACTCCATTCTCAAACATGGGAAAGCCTTTCCATTGGATAGCTAAATCTCGATTATTGTTGATGGGAAATACCAATAATTGATCTGAGGTACCCAATACTACATCGATACTATCCTGACCTTGGGTAAAGTTCCGAATTGTAGCAAAACCCGGCCCGAGGTAGAACTGTGCTGCACGGAATGGCACATTACGGGCGAATGCTTGCTCCTCGCCCAATACAAATTTATCACGACCGATACCGCCAATGAGAGTATCAAATTCATTGCTGCCATAACTTTCATACAATCGGGCGCCGTAATGAGGTTCTACACCTACTTCAAGTCCAATTAATTCGGCATTTCCCACCCCGGAACCAGTTATAATGTCATTGCCGGAAGTTCCAACAAAAGTCGCAGAGCGGCTTGGATCGGAACTTCCAAACTTGAAGTAGTGTTCGCGACCAGTTTTTAAGGCTCCAGAGTTGACAAACGGCACAATATCGCGGTTTTTCTGTAAGTATTCCGATTCAAAAAATGAATTTCCAAACCGACCGTCTTTGATTCCGAATTGAATGAAGTGCTGGTAGCCAGTTTTAAAAGTTCCATTCTGAATAAACGGCAGCAAATCTCGGTTATTTGCTACATAAAATGCTTCGTCATACTCAGCAGATACGCGAGTGCGACCTTCTTCGTAACCGTATTGGATAAAGTGGTCTAGTCCGGTCGCAAAAGGTGCGTTTGGGTTGTTTGGGGTGCGAAGCAGGGGAGCAATATCTGGATTTTGAGATAGATAGGTTTCTTCGTCAAAGTAACGCGATACTTGGGTCAGACCGCCGGCTTGACCGAACTTTTCAAAGTGTTCTCTGCCGGATTTTATAATTCCTGCATCAATGGCTGGTTTCACCCAAGGATATTGGGCAAGGTAGTATGGTTCGTCAAAAATGTCATAATTAGTCATAATTTTTGGTTCAAGCTTAGTCTGCTTACTTGTCGATTAAACTTGACGCACTATACCTAACTCTACTAACTCACTATGTCAAGTTAATTATTGTTAAGCCTGTTTTATTATTTTTATGGCAAACACAAAAGCGCGATCGCCCATTTTGCGAATGTGCGATCGCACTCCCCAGCCGCAATCAGCCAAATCCCCAATAGCTTCGATATTTCTAGCCAAGTAAAGGTAGAGAACCTCTAGATTCTGGTAATAGATTCAACTTGAGATTTCCGCCGCCTTCAATAACAGCGATCGTGTCAAATCTACTAATTCCCGAACTTCCATCTGCAAGGGAGACGAACAAGCCGTTCGTTTGGATAGCTAAATCTCGATTGTTGTTGATAGGAAATATCAAGAATTTATCTAAGGCAGGTTGGATATCTCTTGTTGCTAGTTGAAT
Organism: Microcoleus sp. D2_18a_B4; assembly: GCF_036702475.1. NCBI lineage: Bacteria > Bacillati > Cyanobacteriota > Cyanophyceae > Oscillatoriales > Microcoleaceae > Microcoleus > Microcoleus sp. D2_18a_B4. The sequence continues at coordinate 44,691 of NZ_JAUBTL010000018.1, read as the reverse complement.
ACTATCCTGCCCTTGGGTAAAGTTCCGAATTGTAGCAAAACCCGGCCCGATATATAAGTTTGTTGGGAAACTGAATCCCTTACCACCACTGCCTACTAAAAGGTCTCCCAGCATGAATTTATCGCGGCCGCTACCGCCAGTGAGAATATCGAATTCATTACTGCCCTCACTTTCATAATTTCGGCCGGGGATGGAAAAGCCATCACTGTTTGTAACATAACCTACTTCAACTCCAATTAATTCGGTATTCCCCACCCCAGCACCGGTAATGATGTCATTCCCGGAAGTTCCGATAAAAGTCGCAGAGCGGTTAGCCTCGTTTTTGCCGAAATTGAAGTAGTGTTCGCGACCTGTTTTCAAGGCTCCAGAGTTGACAAAAGGCACGATATCGGGGTTTTTTAGTAAGTATTCTGTTTCAAAAAATGAAGTCCCAAACTGACCGTCTTTGATGCCGAATTCAATGAAATGCTGGTAGCCATTTTTAAAAGTTCCATTCTGAATAAACGGCTGCAACTGTCGGTTATTTGCGAGATAAAACGCTTCGTCATACTCAGGCGATACGCGAGTGCGACCCTCTTCGTAACCGAACTGGATAAAGTGGTCTAGTCCTGTAGCAAAAGCCGCATTTGGGTTGTTGGGGGTGCGGACTAAGGCAGCGATGTCTGGGTTGCCAGCAAGGTAAGTAGCTTCGTCAAAATACCGCGATACTTTAGTTAAGCCGGCGGCTTGACCGAATTTTTCAAAGTGTTCTCTTCCAGATTGGATAACTCCTGCATCAATGGCTGGCTTGACCCAAGGATATTGAGCAAGGTAGTATGTTTCGTCAAAAATTGCGTAACTAGCCATGTTTTCCTACTGCGGCTTTAATGAGCTGTTTATGCAATTTATCAATAATCCAGAACAGAGACAATTACCTGATCGGGTGATTTTACCCAACAGTCAAATCTCACTTAAGCTCTATGCTTTATCGCCCATAAAAGTGAGACCTACTGGAGGATTAAATGGATTTATCATCCCAATCAATTGCAGATTTAGATTGGCTACGCTATGAATTATGGCCATTGTATCTGCCGATTATTGAATTAATAAGTCTCTCGATGATGGACTAAGGCAAACCCTGAATAGCTGCAAGATTTATACCCAAATACAGCGCTAATAACACTAGATCCCACCATAGGCTACTGGTAGATTCAAACTGAGATTTCCGCCACCTTCAATAACAGCGATAGTGTCACCGGGAGTGGTTTCGGTAACTCCATTGTTAACGACGAATAAACCCCTCTTTTGAATAGCTAAATCTCGATTATTGTTGATGGGAAATACCAATAATTGATTTGAGAAAACCCCTATATCGAGCGTATCCTGATCTTGCGTAAAGTTCCGAATTGTAGCAAAACCCGGCCCGATGTAGGACAGGTCAGTGTAAACCGCCGATCTACCACCCGCTAGAGTGCGAGTTCTACGGGTCAACACGAATATATCGCGGCCGCTACCCCCAGTTAGAGTATCGAATTCATTGCTGCCGTCACTTTCATAATATTCCCTGGGGGAGGCTAAAAATGCGTTACTTTCTGTAGTGTAACCTACTTCAAATCCTATTAATCGGGTATTCCCCACCCCTACACCAGTGAGGAGGTCATGGCCGGAAGTTCCGACAAAAGTAGCAGATCGGTTTGGCTCATTTTTCCCGAAATTGAAGTAGTGTTCGCGACCAGTTTTCAAGGCTCCCGATTCGACAAGCAGCCGAACATCGGGGTTGAATTGTAAATATCCCGGTTCAAAAAATGAAGTCCCAAACTGCTCCTCTTTGAGGCCGAATTCAATGAAATGCTGGTAGCCGTTTTTAAACGTTCCATTCTGAATAAACGGCAGCAAAACTCGGTTAGTTGCGAGATAAAACGCTTCGTCATACTCAGGCGATACTTGGCTGCGACCCTCTTCGTAACCGTATTGGATAAAGTGGTCTAGTCCGGTCGCAAAAGGCGCGTTAGGGTTGTTGGGGGTGCGGACAAAGGGTTTAAGGTCTGGATTTCCCTCAAGGTAAGTATCTTCGTCAAAATACCGCGATATTTTTGTGAGGCCGGCGGCTTGACCAAATTTTTCAAAGTGTTCTCTTCCAGATTTGATGATTCCTGCATCAATGGCTGGTTTGAGCCACGGATATTGCGAAAGGTAGTATTGTTCGTCAAAAATTGCGTAACTAGCCATGTTTTCCTCCTGCGGCTTTAATGAGGTATTTATGCAATTTATCAATAATCAAGAACTGAGACAATTACCTGATCGGGTGATTTTACCCAACTGTCAAATCTCACTTAATCTCTATGCTTTATAACCCAAAAAAGCGGTAAGATTGGGAGAATTAAAGAGATTTCTCATCCCAATTAATTGCAGATTTAGATTAGCTCCCCCCTGAATTATGGCAATTGTATCTCCCGATTTTTAAATTAATAAGTCTCCCCATGATGGACTAAGGCAAACCCTGAATAGCTTCGAGATTTATACCCAAGTAAAGTGCTAATAACACTATATCCTTGTAATTAGTTGATTATAAGTGAGATTTCCCCCACCTTCAATAACAGCGATCGTATCAGGGGGAGTGGTGAAGGCAACTCCATTGTTAACGGTGAGGAAGTCCTTCTTTTGAATAGCTAAATCTCGATTATTGTTGATGGGAAATACCAATAATTCATCTGAGGAAAGCCCTATATTGATGATATCCTGACCTGGGGTAAAGTTCCGAATTGTAGCAAAACCCGGCCCGATGTAGGACGGGTACGTGGTAAACGTCCGTCTACCACTTCCTATACTGGAAAATGTACGGCTCAACAGGAATGTATCGCGGCCGCTACCGCCAGTTAGAGTATCGAATTCATTGCTGCCGTCACTTCCATAAGATGGCCTGGGGTCGGGAAAGCCATTAATTCTTGTAACATCATTTAGTTCAACTCCTATTAATACGGTATCCCCCACCCCTACACCAGTGAGGATGTCATTGCCGGGAGTTCCGACAAAAGTAGCAGACCGATTTGGCTCGTTTTTCCCGAAATTGAAGTAGTGTTCGCGACCAGTTTTCAAGGCTCCCGATTCGACAACCCGCCGAACATCGGGGTTGCTCTCTAAGTATCGTGGTTCCAAAAATGAAGTCCCAAACTGATCCTCTTTGAGGCTGAATTGAACGAAATGCTGGTAGCCATTTTTAAAAGTTCCATTCTGGATAAACGGCTGCAACTGCTGATTATTTGCGAGATAAAACGCTTCGTCATATTCAGGCGATACGCGAGTGCGACCTTCTTCGTAACCATATTGGATAAAGTGGTCTAATCCGGTCGCAAAAGGCGCGTTAGGGTTGTTGGGGGTGCGGACAAAGGGTTTAAGGTCTGGATTTCCCTCAAGGTAAGTAACTTCGTCAAAATACCGGGATATTTTTGTGAGGCCGGCGGCTTGACCAAATTTTTCAAAGTGTTCTCTTCCAGATTTGATGATTCCTGCATCAATGGCTGGTTTGAGCCACGGATATTGCGAAAGGTAGTATTGTTCGTCGAAAATATCGTAATTCATAGTTTGCAGTTTAAAGAATGTAAAGTGCGATCGTACTTTTTTATAGAACCATCGCCCACCACCAATAAAAAATCATTAATCATCAGCATTAGCTAATGACTAATGACTAATGACTAATGACCAATGACTATCCAATCAAGAAAGTACCGTTACCGTTAGATTCTTGGAAAGTTAAACCCAAGCTTGCTGCTCCTTCAATCACGCCGAGGGGATCTCCAAAACGCTGGATTGACAAATTGTTGCCAACCGGAGTCAGGCTGTAGCCGTCGTTTAAAGAATTTCCTTGCAGTTGGATAAAATCGCTTTCTATGTTGAAGTTACGAATCGTAGCTTGACCGTTACCCAAATACAGCGGTGTCGGGGTGACATTCCCGGCTGTAGCAGGAACTCCCAGTACGAATCTATCCGCTCCCGGACTGCCAATCAGGACATCGAATTCATTGGTGCCAAAGCTTTCATACTGCCGGTTGCCCCTGGGATCGATACCTACTTCCACTCCAATCAGTTCGGTATTCCCCACACCAACACCAGTGAGAATATCGGTGCTGCGGCTACCAACAAAAGTTGCGTCGCGGCTTGGCTCGTTTTTCCCGAAATTGAAGTAGTGATCCCGACCAGTTCTCAGGGCTCCAGAGTTTATAAACGGCACAATGTCGGGGTTTTCTCTTAAGTATTCCGGTTCAAAAAATGAAGTTCCAAAACGACCTTCTTTTGAGCCGAATTGAATGAAATGCTGGTATCCCGATTTGAAAGGTGCATTGGGGCCGACAAACGCTCGCAAATCCGAGTTATTTGCTAAATAAAAATCTTCGCTGTACTCTGGCGATACTGCGCTGCGGCGCTGTCCTTCTTCGTAACCGAACTGAATCAAGTGATCGAGCCCACTCGCAAACGGCGCGTTTGGATTGATAGTGCGGACGAACGGTCTGAGGTCTGTGTTGACAGTAAGGTAAGTATTTTCGTCAAAATAACGCGATACTTTGGTTAGACCGCTGGCTTGACCGAATTTTTGAAAGTGTTCTAGTCCTGATTTGATGACTCCGGCATCAATGGCTGGTTTGATCCAAGGATATGAGGCAAGGTAAAATTGTTCGTCGAAAACTGCGTAGTTAGCCATGTTTTCCCCCTAATGTTTTGATGAGCTTGATAGTCCATAGCACTTAGCTTTCCATGAACTCGATCGCCAATCAGGAATTTAGACAAAACAGACGTTATGAAATGGTTTTAAATTCCTGGTAAAATGTCAATCTTTGTGACTCAGCACTTATCCGAAAGCTACATTCTGCTTTCAGAAATTATGCCTTTTTCCCCTCAGTTAATTGAGCGATCGCAAGTTTGATCACTTCTACAAAACTTGGAACTTTTTTCAGGATTTCTTTCTCAATCGTTGGTTAATTTTTAATTATTTTTCTCCCTGTTATTACTTAGTTACATACAAATAGCTTTATGTCAAGTAAATTTTTGTAAACAAAAACTGGAGTATTTGCTCAAGGAATTTATAAAAAAATGTAACGAAAATTTGACCTAAATTTGTCGAATTGTGTCATGTGCAGGCTCAAATCGCCTAATGGCAAGCGTTTTCTGGTAAAAATGCTTATGGGATAAAAAAATTCCCGATTCCCGAAAACAGCATCTTAAAGGAGCCTAACCGGATGTTCACTCACGTCAAGCCCACCATTCGCCACGTCGTGCCGGAAAACTTGCAGGGGCGATCACTAATGAAGGTGGTCTATGTCGTACTGGAACCGCAGTATCAAAGCGCCCTGTCGGCAGCGGTTCGATCGATAAACAAGAAAAATCCGAATCTGGCAATAGAAATCAGTGGCTACCTGATCGAGGAACTCCGCAGCCCGGAAAATTACGAGGCCTTCAAGCGGGATGTGGCGGATGCCAATGTATTTATTGCTTCTCTAATTTTCATCGAAGATTTGGCCGAAAAAGTGGTAGCGGCAGTTGAACCGCTGCGCGACAGCTTGGATGTCGCCGTCGTCTTTCCGTCGATGCCGGGGGTGATGCGACTCAATAAAATGGGCAGTTTCTCGATGGCACAGTTGGGACAAAGCAAAAGTGCGATCAGCGAATTCATGAAAAAACGGAAGGAAAAATCCGGGAGTTCCTTCCAAGACGGAATGCTGAAACTGCTGCAAACTTTGCCGAAAGTGCTGAAATATTTGCCCATCGACAAAGCCCAAGATGCGCGCAACTTCATGCTGAGTTTCCAGTATTGGCTGGGCGGTTCCCAAGAAAACTTGGAAAACTTCTTGCTGATGCTGTCACATAAATATGTATTCAAAGGCCAGGGGGCAACCACGGGGGGATTGCCCCTACAATACCAAGAGCCCGTTGTCTACCCGGATATGGGAATTTGGCATCCTTTGGCATCGTCGATGTTTGAGGATGTAAAAGGATATCTCACCTGGTACAACGCCCGCAAAGATATTTCCGCAGACCTCAAAGACCCCCTCGCACCTTGCATCGGCTTGGTGTTGCAGCGGACTCACTTAGTCACGGGAGATGACGCGCACTATGTAGCAATGGTGCAGGAATTGGAGGCAATGGGGGCGCGGGTGGTGCCGATTTTTGCCGGCGGTTTGGACTTCTCGAAACCAGTCGAAACTTTCTTCTTGGAAGTTGGGACCAAAGGTGTTGCACCCCTGCCGATAGTTGATGCGGTGGTTTCTCTGACTGGTTTTGCGCTGGTGGGCGGCCCGGCGAAACAAGATCACCCAAAGGCGATCGAGACTTTGAAAAAGCTAAACTGCCCTTACATGGTGGCTTTGCCGCTGGTTTTCCAAACGACGGAAGAGTGGGAAAATAGCGATTTAGGCTTGCACCCGATTCAAGTTGCTTTGCAAATTGCCATTCCCGAGTTGGATGGCGCGATCGAACCGATTATTTTGTCGGGACGTGATGGCGCAACTGGCAAGGCGATCGCCCTACAAGACCGGATCGAAGCAATTTCCCAGCGCGCTATGAAATGGGCAATGCTGCGCCGCAAACCAAAATTAGATAAAAAAGTTGCGATCACAGTTTTCAGTTTCCCGCCGGACAAAGGCAACGTCGGAACTGCTGCTTATCTGGACGTTTTCGGCTCGATTTACCAAGTATTGAAAGCCTTAAAAGGCAACGGTTACGACTTGCCAGAATTGCCGGATTCCGCCGAAAAACTGATGCAAGAAGTCATCCACGACGCAACAGCCCAATACCAAAGCCCGGAATTAAATGTTGCTTACCGGATGTCTGTAGCTGAATACGAAGAATTCACTCCTTACTCGGAACGCTTGCAAGAAAATTGGGGCCCGCCTCCGGGACATTTGAACAGCGACGGACAAAATTTGCTGATTTTCGGCAAACATTTCGGCAATGTCTTTATCGGAGTGCAACCTACTTTTGGATATGAAGGCGATCCGATGCGGTTGTTATTCTCTCGTTCTGCCAGCCCGCACCACGGTTTTGCTGCTTACTATACATATTTGGAGCGCATTTGGGGTGCGGATGCGGTGCTGCACTTTGGCACTCACGGTTCGCTAGAATTCATGCCAGGTAAGCAGATGGGAATGTCTGGGGATTGTTATCCCGACAGTTTGATCGGCAAGATTCCTAACCTCTATTATTACGCCGCCAACAATCCCAGCGAGGCAACAATTGCTAAGCGCCGCAGTTATGCTGAAACAATCAGCTATCTGACTCCTCCGGCTGAAAATGCTGGTTTGTACAAAGGTTTGCAGGAACTCAGCGAGTTAATTGCTTCTTATCAAACTTTGAAAGAGACTGGGCGCGGTGTGCCGATTGTTGATGCGATCGTCGAAAAATGCCGTTTGGTGAATTTAGACAAAGATATTGCGCTACCTCCCGAACAAGAAAGAGGGGTTGCTGCAGGAATGACTTCGGAGGAACGCGACAATTTAGTTGGCTTGGTTTACCGCAAGTTGATGGAAATTGAGTCGCGGTTGTTACCTTGCGGTTTGCACGTTATCGGTAAGCCGCCGACTGCTGAAGAGGCGATCGCAACTTTGGTAAATATCGCCAATTTAGACCGCGAAGAAGACGGGCTGATCAGCTTGCCACGGATTATTGCTAACAGTCTCGGACGCGATATCGGCGAAATTTACACTAACAGCGACAAAGGCATTTTAACTGATGTCGAATTGCTGCAAAACATCACCTTAGCTTGTCGGGATGCCGTTGGCGCTTTGGTGAAGGAACAAACCGACGCTGAGGGCCGAGTTTCCCTTGTTTCTAAGTTGAATTTCTTCAACATGGGCAAGAAAACACCTTGGGTTGAAGCCTTGCACGCTGCAGGTTACAAAAAAATCGATCCAGAACCGATTAAACCGCTGTTTGAGTATCTGGAATTCTGCTTGCAGCAAGTTTGTGCCGACAACGAATTAGGCGCTTTGTTGCGCGCGTTAGAAGGCGAGTATATTCTGCCTGGCCCCGGTGGCGATCCGATTCGCAACCCGGATGTTTTGCCGACTGGCAAGAATATGCACGCTTTGGACCCGCAGTCAATCCCTACAACGGGGGCGGTTAAGTCTGCTAAGCTTGTAGTCGATCGGCTGTTAGAAAGACAGCGCGTTGATAACGGCGGAAATTACCCAGAAACCATCGCCGTTGTGTTGTGGGGAACCGACAACATCAAGACTTACGGCGAATCCCTCGCCCAAGTAATGTGGATGGTGGGAGTGAAGCCAGTTCCCGACGCATTGGGCCGGGTAAACAAACTCGAATTGCTTTCTTTAGAAGAGTTGGGACGCCCTCGGATCGACGTAGTAATTAACTGTTCCGGCGTATTCCGCGACTTGTTCATCAACCAAATGAATTTGTTAGATAAAGCCGTGAAAATGGCAGCGGAAGCCGACGAACCCTTAGAGATGAACTTCGTCCGCAAACACGCGCTGAAGCAAGCCGAAGAAATGGGAATCAACCTGCGGCAAGCAGCAACCCGCGTATTTTCCAATGCTTCGGGTTCCTATTCATCTAACATCAACTTGGCGGTAGAAAACAGCACTTGGGAAAGCGAAGCCGAGTTGCAGGAAATGTACTTAACTCGCAAATCCTTCGCCTTTTCTTCCGACAATCCCGGAACAATGGAACAAGACAGGCAGATTTTTGAATCATCCTTGAAAACTGCGGAAGTCACATTCCAAAACTTGGATTCTGCCGAGATTTCCCTAACCGACGTGTCGCACTATTTCGACTCCGATCCGACTAAATTGATCGGCAGTTTGCGCGCAGATGGGAAGAAACCGACATCCTTTGTTGCTGATACAACGACAGCCAACGCCCAGGTGCGGACGCTATCAGAAACTGTGCGTTTAGATTCGCGGACTAAGCTGCTGAATCCTAAGTGGTACGAAGGGATGTTGTCGCACGGTTATGAAGGCGTGCGGGAAATTTCTAAGCGTCTGGTGAATACGACTGGATGGAGTGCGACGGCGGGCGCTGTGGATAATTGGGTGTATGAGGATGTCAACACTACGTTTATCCAAGATGAGGAGATGCAGAAGCGTTTGCTTAACTTAAATCCTCATTCGTTCCGCAAGATTGTCAGCACTTTGCTTGAGGTGAATGGCCGGGGTTATTGGGAGACTTCGGAGAACAATTTGGATCGCTTGCGTGAACTTTATCAGGAGGTGGAAGACCGGATTGAGGGAGTAGAATAAACCTCCTAATTTCGGACGACCGCCTTTAATCTGTAGGGACACAGCAATGCTGTGTCCTTATATTTTTGCGAGGGTTTTGATGAGTAGGAAGCGATCGCCCTCACAACTCACTCAATATGCTACAATCCTTAATAAAGGTCGTTTAGCCACGATAAAATACCGCTATGACTACCCTCACCCTCAACCTCAACCCAATTATTAAGCTGACAGACGATCAGTTTTTTGAACTCTGTCAAGAAAATGAAAATATTAGATTGGAACGCACAGCGAAAGGAGAATTAATTATCATGTCACCAGCAGGAGGAGAAACTGGAAGCAGCAATGCAGGATTAACAGCACAGATTTGGATTTGGAATCAGCAGAGTAAACTGGGTAAAGTTTTTGATTCTTCAACAGGGTTCAAACTTCCTAATAATGCAAATAGAGCGCCTGATGCTTCTTGGGTAAAATTAGAACGCTGGGATGCACTAACTTCCGAACAACAAAAGAAATTTCCCCCCATTTGTCCTGATTTTGTGGTTGAGTTAATGTCTCCCAGCGATAGTTTGAAAGACACTCAGGATAAGATGAAAGAATATCGAGATAACGGTGCTGTTTTAGGTTGGTTGATTAATCGCAAATCACGGCAAGTAGAGATTTATCGTCAGGATCGAGAAGTTGAAGTGTTAGAATCTCCAGCCACTGTATCAGGTGAAGATGTTCTCCCCGGATTTATTTTGAATCTTGAATCAATCTGGTAATGTACGCGCGTGCGAAGCTATCCCGCAGGGAATCGCACCTGTCCAATGTTCAATACAGTAAAATAGAGTTAAAGTTCTCGTGGAGTATTTGCAATGGTTCAAACCCTAGCGTACAGTAAAGAAGAGCTTGCAGGTTCTCACCTGGTTTTACATGATATCAGTTGGGAAACCTACGAACACTTGTTAGAAATATTTGCGGAACGTTCAACGCCGCGCATGACTTACTACCAAGGAACTTTGGAACTTATGGTACCTTTACCAGAACATGAAACCTATAGCTGGACCCTCGGACGACTAATTGTAGCGCTGTCTGAGGAAATTGGGATTGAAATTCGCGGTTTAAAATCATCTACTTGGCGTTCAAAACCCAAAAAAGCTGGTAAAGAAGCTGATGAATGTTTCTATATTCAAAATGAAGCTTTAATGCGGGAAAAATTAACAATTGATCTCAAAAATGACCCGCCTCCAGACTTAGCTGTGGAAATTGATTGGACTAGCTCATCTATCAATAAAATGGCGGTTTATGCGGAACTTAAAGTGCCGGAGGTTTGGATTTGGAAGAAGGGGAAACTAATAATTAACATTTTAAATGATACGGGTTATGTCGAATCGGAAACCAGTTTGGCATTTGCCTCCTTTCCTGTCAAAGAACTGGCACAGTTTATGCACCTAGACTCAGAAAAGGGAGAGAATGCGAGAATTAGAGAGTTTCGGGAATGGGTACGATCGCACTTAAATTAAATCCGGGTTTGTTACCTCGACATCTTGCACCATTTTTAATAACCTGTAGGGGCGGGTTCGCCAATAGCCTGAAAGCTTGCAGACAGATTAAATAAACCCGCCATCCCCCACGAATAACCCTGTCTGGAAAAATAAAGACGGCGGTTGAAACCGCGTCTACACAAACAAAGTCCGCCTGCGCGGACTAAGAAGACTGAGTTTTTACATACTGTTTCAGCACAGGATTCAAACTAAACAAAGTTATCTGTTCCTGTTCCTGCGTATCCAATAAAAACCGATTTCCAAGAGATCGCACTGCATTGACTATTTCTGACGGCGAAAATGGTATTTTGTTGAAAATTTGGGACACAGCAACGGGTTCAGGTTGATTAGCCAGGTGAATCATCACTGCCAATTCTGGCTGTGTCAAACGCCCAAAAGGTTGAGATAACTGAGATTGCAACCCTTCATCTAAAATGGGCATCTCGCAGTGCAAAAACTCAGAAACTCTCCCCCCAAACAACTCTTGAATCAGCGTTGCAGTCAACTCCAACCACAGAGGATTGCCTTGATAAATGTCAATCAAAGTTGACCATGTTTCCTCATCGGATAACTTTTGGGAGTTCAAAATCTCTTTAGCTGCTACTCCTAAACTTCCCAATACAAAACATCGCACGGGATGATTATCTTTTGATAATCTGGCAATTTCTCTGGGTTTTTCCCAACTATTCAATATCAAACAACTTTGATGACAAACTTCGGCAATTAGTTTAAAAAACAACTGATAATCTTCATATCCAGTTTTATATTGTCCCGCTAGTTGCCCGCTGCCCAAAAGCATCTGTACATCATCGAGGACAATCAGACATCGGTTTTTTCGCAGGTAATCGAGGATTTGGGCAATTTTGGTTTCGATGTTTTGGGGAATTTCTGATTGTTGGGGAAAGATTTGCAGCAGGTTGGTGAGGGTTGCATCGAGGGTTGGGGAAAAGCGGAGGCTGCGATAGATGACGTAATCGAATTGGGTTTTGATGCGATCGATCAGGCTTAGGGATAGGGTTGTTTTGCCGATGCCGCTGATTCCGAGGAGTGCGATGAGGCGAGTGTGTTCCTGTGTTATCCAGTTTTCGAGGGTGGAGAGTTCAGAAGTGCGATCGAAAAACGTGAATATTTCGGGTGCGTCGCCTAAGTCTATGTGGAGTTGTTTGGGAGTGGGTTGGGGATTTTGCGGTTCTGTTGGACTTCTCGCCCTTTCTTGACAAATATTGAGGTTGTTATTAACTGTTACATTCTCGCTTCCAATAGTTGGTGAAAAATTAGTGTAAAATTTTGCCCTTTCCAGTATCGCTCTAACATTTACTTTAGTAACGTCTTGGCCGAATACATCTGATAATATCTTCCATAATTCAGAAGCAGCAACCCTAACATAACCTTCACTACAATCACGGTCTTGCGCTATTTTTGTTGCATATTTTCGACCTTGGAGCGTTTCTTTTAAAATAGCTTCTTGCAGGTCGTCTAAGTGCTTCCCTGTTTTAGAAAAAACTTTTTCATCGGCAAATCTTAAGACTTCCTGAAGCTCCATAGATCGCGTCTGGGGTAATTTTTAGTTATTATAACTTATTTTTTATAACTTTTTAGATAACATTACATAACATTTTATAACGCGAGTGGGTGGGCGATGGCGAAATGGGGTCGTTGTATGATTTTTGGAGTAGAGGTTGGTTGCACTGAGGGCGATCGTGCTACATCCGGGCTGGTCAATATTTCTGGCATTTACGGGGTGTCAGGAGTAATTCCCGACAGTTCCGACTTACTCAAAGCTACGATTGCACTGAAATACCATTATAGGTAAGTGCTGAATATCATAAGTATAAATGAGCATTCAAATGGCATACAAATCAGATCATGATTTCAGGACAGGTCTGTTTAGACAAGTAACGAGGGGGATGGATAAGGATCAAGATCGCGAGTTCCATGATTATTTACATGATAATTACTGGGAAGAAAAAGATAGTATGACCTATCAGATGCTATTGGATGCTGCTAAAGCGTTTATGTCCCGCAACTACCCAGACTATTCATGGAACAATCAGAAATGGATTTGACCATAAAAGCAATGGTACATCATTACGGTTGCTGAACACAAGCAAGTGTCTAAGGATACAGAATTTATCCATTCAATGACATTAAGCGAACAATGGGAAAACAAGCAGACGCACTCATAGAAAAATTTGGTGACGACTACACTTATGATCAGTTGCGCCAAATCAAAAAAGATTTTGGACTTTCCAAAATTCAATATGAATATCCAGGCCCTGTAAAACGTAATACTTTTACAGAGCTCGAGGAACTGGCTAAAGACGGTGATGCAGATGCGAAGAAAGCAATTAAGCTTCTCTTGCAAACCAAAAGACTCAATGAAAAATAAGGTCAAAGTTGAATAGCCTGAGCTTTTGGGAGGTAGTCCCATCTAAATAAAAATGGTGATAGGCTCAAAAATGATCGCTCACTTGGCTTCATCTTAGTATCATTTTTTGGGATTTTTACACAAAACGATTGCTTAGGAGATTAGTCATGGCTAAAGAAAAAATTGGTGAAGTTGAATCGCCAACGGGTGGTAAATTTGATGTCTATTGGGACAAAGATACGGGCAAAGTATACACTGCCAGCGAGTATGCTGGTACAGCATCATCAGAGCAGCAGGCTATGATTGAAGCCAATTATTATGCAGCAACTAAAAAGCCACGAAGCTAAAAAGTTGTGAAAATCACCAAACTCAATCTGTTATGTATTAATAGAAAGCATGGGCAAGGGATTAAGAGGAGGCGATCGCACTTAATCGCCAAAAAGTAGCTCAAATCTGACTGATGACTAACAATTTTTGAAATCAAAAAGGAGCTTTTTTTTGTATGAGTCAAAATTCAACGCCTGATGCTAACGATGCTGACAAGCTACGAGAGTGGGCAAACAAACAGCTAGAGAATAACCAGGATTCAAGTTCGAGTGCAGATAACAACCTTGTCAAAGATGTTGCTAAAGGTGTGGCTAGCGAATTAGGGCGAATTGCTTTAGGAGTTGTTACCCTTGGGCTTTCTGAAGAGTCAAGAGATAAAGATTGAATAACATCATTAGCGATCGCTAAAGTTTATACAAGAGGTTTAATCTTTGGCGATCGCTCTCTCGAATCTACTATGCGCTATTAAGTGGTAAAAATGACTGAGAATACAACAAAAACTAGATATCAAAAAAAGTATTTAACTATTTGGATGGTAACAGGTGCAGTCTTATGGGGATTAGGAGCCATTGTTTTTTTAATATCCGCAACAACATCGGGTGAAATTTCAAAGTTTAGCTTTAATGAAATAATAATGTTAGTTTTAACTGCCCCTATAGGAGGTAGTATTATATTTCCATCCTGGGCTGGTTTTGGAATGTTATTTGAGGCATCGACTAGGTATGATTGGCAATTTGGACCAATCGAGCATCAAACTTGGGTTTGGTATATTTACCCCATATTTACTATATTTGATATATTATTGAGCATGACTGTTGGAGTTTTGATTTATATGATAAAAAGTCCATTTAGGTGATTTATGAATAAGTATCAGAGAGGGTTTAGGCCGCGATCGCTTTCTAAGATTTAGTTTAGCTATATAAAAAGCAGGTATATACTTGGGTTTATTTATTAAGTAAATAAAGTTCAAAACGAGAGTGAAAAAATATGGATAGCTCGGAACGAATGGCATGGAAATTAGAATTAGAATTAATGGGCAAAGCCGCTGATGAAATGGAGAAAGGCAACGACCAGAAAGCTCTCCCGCTCCTGAATGAGGTTTTATCTGTCAATCCTATGTACTTGTTCGCTTACAAGTGTCGCGGTCTAGTTTATGCGAATTTGAGTAATTATCAAAAAGCCATAGAAGATTTTAAGCGAGCGATTGACATCTGTTTGAATGATAGTAATGTAGATGATAGTGCTACTCTCGAAATTTATTATTATCTAGGTAACGTACATGAATCCATTTATTACGCCAACGAATTTTTGGAATCCATAGAATATCTAGTACAAGCTATTACAATCTACACCAAAATTCTTCAAATACATCCCAAATGTATACCAGCACGCTATCGCAGAGGTGGTGTTTATTACTATATAGGAATGAAAGCTGATCGCCCTGACGAATTGCTGCGGCTGGCTGTAGAAGATTTAAATTTTATATTGGAAAATGAACCTGAAAATATGGACACAACTATGAAAATGGATACAGTTCGGAAGTGGAATCTAGCTAGGATGATGCTAGGTGAAGGTGATATTAGCTGGCTTGAGGAAGACTCCGATATTTACCCAAGAGGAATCTAGCTAGGACGCTGGTAGGCGGTGATATTAGCTGGCTGCGAGACGATGTTGATACGCAGCCGAGAATTTAAAAGTTAGTAGAGTTTTCAAAGGAACTATTTAACATGAATAATTTGAATAGATTTGACAGTTCAGATTATCAACTAGCGATTGAAGAATTGTTGCGTAATGGCGAATTAAACATTCAGAATGAAAATTATCAAGCAGCTATTGAAGACTATACACGATTATTGCAACTAAACCCGAATGAATCCCAAGCTTACTGGCATAGATGTCTTGCCTGGCTAGAGTTGGGAAATTATCAAGAGTCTATTAAAGATTGCACCCAATATTTGAAACTTCGACCTGATTTTATTCAAGGCTATATAGCCCGTGCCGGTCAATTCAAGGATATAGGTAACTTACAAAGAGCAATAGATGATTGCACTCACGCTTTATCTTCGGGTGGTTTGAGTAGTGATTGGGCTCAGATGGCATACAGTTGCAGAGGCGATTGTTATGCTCTGTTAAAAAACTATCAGGCTGCGCTTCAAGATTATAATCAAAGCATCCGTTTAGCTCCAGAAGAAATTAAAAACTACCAAAAAAGAGGCTTGATTCACAAAGAACTCGAAAATTATCATGAAGCGATTGAAGATTTAACTAAAGTATTGCGTCGTAATTCAGAAGATTCAGAATTAGTTCACTGTTATCACCTTCGCGCTCAATGCCATCAAATTCTTCGCAATTGGGAGGAAGCCATTAGGGATTCTACAGAGGTAATCCGTAGAGATCCTACTTACTATCATGCTTACATTTTGCGAGGTGGAGCTTATGTCTTTTTGAATGACAGGAAAAGTGCAGTTTCAGACTTCGAGACGGCAGCTAGATTATCCCAGGCTCAGGGAGATACAGAGGCATACCAGAATGTTATGATGCTGATGAAATTTCCGGGCAGTACGCAAAGCAGTAGTGACAGCGATATCAGTGATAATAAGCAAAAACCCGTTCAGATGAGCCACGTAGTCGCAGCGATTTTTTTTCCCCCGCTGGGCGTATATTTGACGGTTGGGCTTGGCACTCAGTTTTGGATAAACCTGGTGCTCACATTTGTTTTTACGTGGATTCCCGGCATGATCCACGCTGTTTGGCTGGTTTACAATCACGATCGAAGTTAAGCAGTGGGGAAATACGATCGCCCTTATCTTCCCAAAGTACGATCGCCCTTATCTTCCCCAAAGTACGATCGCCCTTTTATTCCCAAAGTTCGATCGCCCTTTGCTTTCCAACACCAAACTAATTAATACCCTATCTAAGCGGTTTTCTAAACCGATATCCATCAGGTTCTACAACCACAAATGCCCCTTTTAGTTCTACTTCAGAGTAATTTTCTATCACTGCTGCTAGTTCCTTATGAACTTCATTCAGCATTTTAGGTAAGACTCGAAGGTAAATCACACCTGTTCCGATCGCCCTCACAAAAACAAGATTTCCGTAATCTCTGTCTCGCGTAACCAGGATGCGATTTTCTGCTTGCGCTACTCTCAGTATTTCTTCATCACTTGCTTGCGCTAGACCCATTTGAGCGACAACAATTACATCATGTCCTGCATCAATCAAAAACTTTGTGGTGACAGCATACACATCTTGATCAATCAGAAATTTCATAATTTAAGCTAATGCCAAATGCACATCTTCAGCCGCCACCAGTGCGATCGCATAACGCAAGCACGCCCGAATATCATCCATTTCCAGATCGGGATAGTAGTCTCGGATAATTTCTCCAAAAGAAAGCCCTTCATTTAGTAATTCGAGAACGCTCTGTACAGTAATGCGCGTACCCATTATGCAAGGCTTACCGAAGTGAATTTGAGGGTTGACGGAGATTCTGTCCATTTTGACCACAGAGCTATATGTCTCTTCTATTTTAAGGCATCAGGTAGGCGATCGCAACCTGTATTTTTCACCACCGGCATTATTTACCAATCAGCCGATCGTACTCTGCGTGAGTACCAATCCAAAACCACAAAATACCTGTTTCAATTTCAACACCCAACGCCCGATAAGCCTGTCCAGCGCTTACAGACCAATACTTACCAACCTTCTTAAAATGCAAAGAAGGATGAGACGGATCTGCCTTCAGCAATTCATAACACTGATCTGCTGTAGCTTGTACATTTGATGGCAAAGCATTGTAACAATCCCAAAACTTTCTCCTTCGTATAGTGCATTAAATCGCTCGATAATTACCACTCTCACAATCTGCGATCGCCTCTGCAGCTAAAGCATCTAGTTTACCCTCAGCAATATCTTTCTCTAACTGAACATCCCATCGTTGGTAATCCAAATTTAGAAACCACTCTAACAACTCTCCAATCTTGTTGGGCGGAAGTTGGAGAATCGCATTTTCTATGTGTTCAAGAGTCAACATAGGCTATCTTAACTTACACTAAAGTTCGTTGATTTTTTTCCTGGTTATTTATTATATCTCAATTCGGGATTCGGGGAAAAGCGATCGCCCTTTTCTTCCCCAAAGTGCGATCGCACTTCAGTTAATCATAAATTTCTCTCCGGTGTCCAATCTGGTGAATAGTAATCACCTTTAAATCATAATCAAAAGAATAAATTACCCGCTAATCACCCACTCTTAACTTAAAGAAACCTGCCAGATTAGCCGACAACGGCAGAGGAGTAATTTGTTCAAAATTTTCAGCCAACCAATTGATTTTATTACCTATACGCTCCTGCACAGCCTGAGTCAATCTTTCTTGGTTAACCAGAGCTTCTGCTGTCAACTCAACCGAATAGCTCATTACGATTTCATGCCAAGTTTTTGATAAACTTCCCCAGGTTCGACGCTACTTTCTCCTGCTTGTTTGCGCTTCATTGACTCTAACAATTTCTGCTTGACTTCTTCCTTAACTTCTAAACCTGCATCAGGATCGCCCAAATATTCTTCTAAGCACTGTTCAACGGTATGTCGAATCAAGTCCCGCAATTGATCAACTGTCATGTCTTTGACTTGCATTTTAATCTCCTAGTCTGTGGGATTATCAATAATAAATAATAGCAACTTTAGTACGGTTGTATCTGTAACTTAGCTATCCATTTTTAGAGTAATTTTCTCTAACTCCTGCTAGTTCCTTAACTTTGATGATAACAGGACGGGTTCCTCCTTGTTCAGAACCCTCAACAGGTTCAAGTCTAGCATCATAGACTTCTCCCCGGTTCATACAGGAGATTCTCCCAATTGCAGCGCTTCCCAACTCGCTACCGCAAACTCAGCCTCCATCTGTAGCACTTGAGCTTGATACTCTGGATCTTGTACCATTTCAATCAGTGCTGCATCAATTTCCGATCGTTTACCCTGAGTTTGGGTTGTTACCCGATCACGCATCAAAGCTGACAATACTTCTAAAAGCTGCTGTTGCTCGTCAGGAGTAAGATTTTGAGCCTGACTCAGTACCTCGCTATAAGTAGACATAGGCTTTATGTTGAGATTTTTTGGCTGATTGTGATTATAGCAATTTAGGATCGAGGGAAGTACGATCGCCCTTTTTTCCTAAAGTGCGATCGCCCTTTTATTCCCAAAGTTCGATCGCTCTTATACTATCTTGCACAATTTGTTAGCTGTTGCGAATTCACCTCAAAGGCGATCGCAAACTCCGCTTGCGGCAGCAATCTTTTGATAATCCGCAAGTGTTCCTCGGCGTCGTTTCGGCGGCGAAAACGCGCCACAGTCAGGCGTTGCAGGTTGGGCAGGTGGCGGTAAATCACCCACGGGTAAAGTTGTTGTTTGTAGTTCATCCTAGTTCTGCGATAGATTGCGGGCAAAATGAGACACTAGAAAGGCAGGGCTGATTTCCCGTACTCTGCCCTTTTGCTGTCTATATAGACATAGTGTCTCGACAAAGTTGTTTTGTCAAGTAGTCTAGACACTATGTCATATTTTGTAATGATTAAGCGAAGACAACCTCAAGAAGAAGCTGGCGAATCACCGCTGAAAAAACTCAGAGATGAGTTAGGAATGTCCCAAGAAGAATTTGCTCGGCAAATTGGGACATCGGTACGCACTGTGAGTCGCTGGGAAGCCGGAGATAACGTGCCGACATTCACAATTGCCCAGATGAAAGCTTTGGCAAATTTTTTGCGATCGCGCGGGTTAACTCTTGATGACTTGCCCGATCGCTTTGGCCCGCCTGAGTGAGTATCCGATCGCCCTTTATGCTATACTCTAGGTATATACGCTTTGTATATACATTTTTAGGTACTTTGAATATGACTATCTCGCGCAAACGACTTGAAGAATTAGAAAATATTCCAGAATCTGCGATCGATACCTCTGATATTCCTGAGTTAGATGCGAATTTTTGGGCAAAAGCAAAACTCGTAACACCACTGACAAAACAAGCTATTTCTTTAAGAGTTGATAGCGATGTATTAGATTGGTTTAAAAGCCAAGGAAAAGGTTATCAATCTCTAATGAATGCTGTGCTGCGCTCTTATGTTGAACATCACGTAAAAAGCAGTGAATAAATAAATGTACGATCGCCCTTATCTTCCCAAAGTGCGATCGCCCATCTTGATTAAGCCTCAAACGGGTTAATCAGTGTGAGTTCAGCAATCCACAGAAAATCCCCTATATTTCTTGTTACTAAAGTTCTGTCATATACCAAAGCTGTTGCCGCAATAATAGCATCCCCAAGTGTCATGCTCCTTATCTCTCGCAACAGCACTGCGCGATCGAGTACAGTGTTAGAAATTGGTACAACCTCCACCACACCAAAGAATTCCTCAAAGTACAATCTATACTCTTCAGTTAGCCGATGATAACCCAAGACTTCAAGGTAACTTATTGCCGACACAATTATGTCATTTTCGCCAATAAAATGCCTAATCTGCGAGTTTTCTGGCTGGGAAGCGTAGATAATAATATTACTGTCTAGCAACATTCATTATTCATCCCTACCTGGAAGTGGACGGTCTTGACGCAAATCTCGCTGCCATTCCACTGGATCGCTAATCTCAGCAAAGACATTATTTGCTGCAATTTTTTCCAATACTTCAACTATTCTCTGACGGCTAAACTCCGCACTTAAAGTCGATCTATCTTCTTGTAAAGTAACGTAAACTCTGACAGGTCGATCGCCCTGTGTTGGAACCTGATTAACCCATTCTAAAATGTTTCCCTTCAATATAGCCTCAAATATTCGCTGCATAGCTAATATCAACTATTCTTTATTTTTACTATTATAACCCTTTTGAGCATTAAAGCTACCTGTTTGATTATACCAGATAGTCTGAAATTTGGCTCCAGCGATCGCCCCGATATTGCCTGCAGTGCGATCGCCCTGAACTTCCCCTGCATGGAAATTTAGTTTTGAGGAATGTTGCCAGTAACTTTAATGTTATCATTTACGCTTCAACCCCAGCACGCTGAGAAAAAAGCTCGACAAAACCATCTGCAAACCAACAGTCAGGCAAGTTAGTGAGGGAATAACCAAACGCAGAGTTTTAGAAGGATCGAGAGAACCGAAAGCCGTTTTGCTCCAGATAGTTAATGACAAGAACGATCCCGCTATTCCGATTAAAATCAGCGTGACTCCGACAATCAATCCTGTCTCTAACGTGACATAGCGAAATATTTTGTTGACTTTGGGGTCTTCGGGCAGGAATTTCTCGCTGATGGCAAAAATCTTGGTGAAAAAAGCGAAAGTTACTGCTTGAAAACCGATGATAATTGCGATCGCACCATACAGCAGCGTGTGTACATCAAAGCTGATACTCCCAATTTTTTGAGTACCCGGTAACAGCCAAACCACGATAATTAGACCCCAAATCATCAGCGCCGTACCCGGATACAAAA
This sequence comes from Microcoleus sp. D2_18a_B4, assembly GCF_036702475.1. Lineage (NCBI taxonomy): Bacteria > Bacillati > Cyanobacteriota > Cyanophyceae > Oscillatoriales > Microcoleaceae > Microcoleus > Microcoleus sp. D2_18a_B4. The sequence continues at coordinate 23,802 of NZ_JAUBTL010000018.1, read as the reverse complement.
ACAGCCACCGAGGACTGTAAAGCAGCAAAAATCGGAGGTGGCGCCAGCCATCTCGCCAAGTTCGCAAGTGTGGCGGCCGGCTGCGGCCGTCGGGAGAAAGTACGGTTGGGATTTCAGTTATCCGCAGCTTGTATACAGAGGCCTTGACTACCATTTCGCTAGCAAATTCCATCCCCGTTGTTTGCAAGTCTAGTTTCAAAATTGAGTCTCTCCTAAAACCCCTGAGCCCGCAGTGAAAATCGCCGACGGGACTTGCAAAGAATAGCCGCCCAACCCATGTCAGCACCGGATTTCCTAAATATTTGTGCAGCGGCGGCATTGCACCCGGTTTGATGCCCCCTTGAAAGCGGTTTCCCATCACTAAGTCGAAACCTTCTCGCAATTTGTTGACAAAAGCGCCGAGGTTGGAAAAATTGTAGCTGTCGTCAGCATCGCCCATGATAATATAAACTCCGCGCGCTGCGATGATGCCTCCCATCAGGGCGCTGCCGTAGCCTTTGGCTGCTACGGGTACGACTCTCGCTCCCATTCTGGTAGCGATATCTTGAGAACCGTCAGTGCTGCCGTTGTCTGCTATGATGACCTCGCCTGCAATATCAAGTTCGCGCAGGGACTTCTGTGCCTTCTCGATGCAGATTTCTAAAGTTTCTGCTTCGTTCAGACAAGGCATGAGTATCGATAGTTCTAGACTATATTCTCCGCTTGGGTTGGTCTGTTGTGCCATATATTTGTTCCACTCTCGATCGCGATCAACCATACTTGATTTTCCCGTATCTTTGCTTAAAATATTAGTGGTGAATAAAACCTAGCCAAACTTAATTAAAGTTTTTCAGGTTTTTGGTAACGGCAATTTTTGATTGTACTATAGGTTAGTAAACTTATGAATAGAAGCGTTTTTCTGTTATTGCTTGCTGCCATATTGTGCGGCGTCGCAGGTCAATTTAGTCTGAAGGCAGGAGCTAAAATATTAGGGCCCATTGGCGCTGCTAATTTAATAGAAAAAATTATAGCAATGGCTACTCAGCCGTTGATAGTAAGTGGTCTTTCTTTGTATGCAATTTCTTCGATCGGCTTTATTGTAGTTTTGTCGCGGGCCAACCTTAGCATAGTCTCGCCCTTACTGTCAATTAGTTACTTGTTTACTGTTTTAGGTGGCAAACTGATATTTCACGAGCCTTTGCCGCCGCTGCGGTTGGTAGGCGTGGCGCTAATTATGACAGGAGTAATTTTTGTACTCAGAGGTCAAGCTGGGGGAGTGACTGGGGGCAACTAGCCACTGTTAAGATTGACGCTTGAGTGCTGAATTGATAACTTAGGTTAAAGGGTGTATTTGAGCCTTCTATTATGAAATGATGCTGCTGTATGTCTAATATTTCTGAGCCTGTGAATCCAAATCAATTATTGAGCGATCGCACCGCAGTTCTTGCTACCATGCACCAAAAAGAACGGGTAATGGCTCCCGTTTTGGAACGAGAATTGGGTGTAAATATCCTAGTACCTGCGGAGCTTGACACTGACGCATTCGGCACCTTCACCAGAGAAGTTAAACGCTTAGGAACACAAATAGAAGCGGCTCGCCATAAAGCACAAAAAGCCCTAGAAATTGCGGGCGAAACTCTTGCCTTTGCCAGCGAAGGTACTTTCGGCCCTCACCCAATGATGCCGTATCTGGCAGCTAACAGAGAAATCGTAATTTTATTAGATCGAGCCAACAATCTAGAACTCATCGGCGACTCTTTCTCGGTTGAAACTAACTACAGTCACCAGTTAGTTTCCAGTATAGAAGAAGCAGATGATTTTGCTAAAAAAGCTGGATTTCCCGAACACGCACTGGTGGTTATAGTTGGCGACGCTGCCCTCGGTAACGGCGAAATTGTCAAGGGCATTAAGACAGAAAAACAACTTTTTGACGCTGTGACAGCCGGCTTAAAAAAATCGTCAACCGGTCGAGTTCACATCGAAACAGATATGCGGGCGATGTACAATCCAACTCGGATGAAAAACATCGAAAATGCAACTCTCGATTTAGTTCAAAAATTTAAGCAATTCTGCCCGGAGTGCGGTTGGCCGGGATTCGATATTGCTGAGACGAAAATCGGATTGCCCTGCGGACTTTGCTATTTTCCGACTCAGCTAGTGCGATCGGCAATCTATAAATGCAAAAACTGCGGTTATACTAAAGAAAAACTATTTCCCGACGGTCGAGAGACTGCCGATCCTTCCCTGTGTCAATATTGCAACCCTTAGAAAAATCATTGGCTAAACTTAGTAAAATTTGCAACAATATTATTGATAGTTCCCTAATAAAAATCACTAATGATAGCCGTAGAAACAGAACGCAACTGGAAACCCGTTATTAAAGAATTCGAGGCTGTAGTTGGCAAAAATGGCGTCGTACAGCGCCGCGAAGAATTGATTGTCTATGAGTGCGACGGACTCGCCAGCTACCGCCAGCGCCCCGCCCTGGTGGTATTGCCTCGAACTACCGAGGAAGTGGCGCAAGTGGTCAAAATATGCGATCGCAACTCAATTCCCTGGGTGGCTAGAGGCGCAGGAACCGGCCTTTCCGGCGGCGCTTTGCCTGTAGAAAACTGCGTGCTGATTGTTACTGCCCTGATGCGAAAAATCCTGAAAGTAGACTTAGAAAATCAGCAAGTAGTCGTGCAACCGGGAGTAATTAATAACTGGGTAACGCAAGCAGTTAGCGGCGCCGGTTTCTACTACGCCCCCGATCCTTCCAGTCAAATTATTTGTTCGATTGGCGGCAACGTTGCCGAAAATTCTGGCGGGGTTCACTGCCTCAAATACGGAGTGACAACGAATCACGTTTTAGGATTAAAATTGGTACTTCCCGACGGTTCTATTGTCGATGTCGGTGGCGAAATTTCCGAAATGCCCGGTTACGATTTAACTGGTGTATTTGTCGGTTCCGAAGGCACTTTAGGCATCGCCACAGAAGTTACTTTGCGAATTCTCAAAGCGCCGGAATCGATTTGCGTTCTCCTAGCGGATTTTGCCAGTATAGAAGCAGCGGGCGAATCGGTTTCCGATATTATCAGCGCTGGTATTATTCCCGGCGGCATGGAAATTATGGACAACATCAGCATCAATGCTGTGGAAGATGTGGTGGCAACGGGATGTTATCCCCGCGATGCGGCGGCAATTCTCCTCGTAGAAATCGACGGTTTAGAAGTGGAAGTTGCCACAAACAAACAGCGGATTGCTGATATTTGCAAGCATAACGGAGCACGAAATATCACCACGGCAACTGACCCGGAAACGCGCCTAAAAATTTGGAAAGGGCGGAAAGCTGCTTTTGCGGCGGCGGGCCATCTCAGCCCTGATTATTACGTGCAAGACGGTGTAATTCCGCGAACGCAAATGGCTTATGTTTTGAAAGAAATTGAGGGTTTGAGCGAGAAATACGGTTATCGAATTGCTAATGTATTTCACGCGGGAGACGGGAATTTGCACCCGCTGATTCTGTACGATAACTCGGTAAAAGGTGCGCTGGAAAAGGTGGAAGAATTGGGCGGAGAAATTCTCAGGCTTTGCGTGAAAGTTGGGGGAAGTCTTTCGGGGGAACACGGCATCGGCGCTGACAAGAAGTGTTTTATGCCGGATATGTTTTCCGAGGTAGATTTGGAGACGATGCAGTGGGTGCGTCAGGTGTTTAATCCGAAAGGTTTGGCGAATCCTGGGAAGATGTTTCCGACGCCGAAGACTTGCGGGGAAGCGGCGAGGGCTAAGGTTGAAACTTTTAAGAAGTTGGAGGGTGCGGAGGTTTTTTAATTCCCTATTTAGGCGGGTAATGTGAGCAGAAAAACACCCTGAAATTGTTTCTAGAATGGGGAGGCAGAGCCTCTAAGTATGCGTTCCCAGCCAGAGTCTGGGAACGAGAAAAAACGATTTTTCTCGTTTTTTAGGAGTGCGAGCGTCCCGCTCGCTTGCTTGCCTATATATCACGTTGGTAAGGCGCGGATTGCACATTCGGCACTAAGGTGCGATCGGAATTCTGATAGTAAATTCCGTGCCCTTGCCCAATTCCGAAGTACAATTTAATTCGCCTTTGTGTCTTTCTACAATAATTTGATAGCTAATTGACAAACCCATTCCCGTGCCTTTGCCAATGGGCTTGGTAGTAAAAAATGTATCGAATATCTGCTGTTTGACTTGCTCAGGTATTCCCGGCCCGTTGTCAGCAATTTTAATTTCTACAAAATTGCCGACTACTTCCGTACCAATCCTAATCTGGCTGGGAGTTTCTAGCATTTCTTGACAATTTTGCCTACTGTTCGCATCTTCTAAAGCATCGATCGCATTGCTGAGGATATTCATAAAAACTTGATTGATCGGCCCAGCAAAACACTCAACAGTCGGCAATTCTCCGTATTGTTTTACAATTTGAATGGGCGGCTTTTCTCCGTTCCCTTTCAAACGGTGATTCAGAATTAACAGCGTGCTGTCGATACCTTCGTGGAGGTTAATGGGTTTCATCTGGGAATCGTCGTGCCGCGAAAAGTTCCGCAGCGACTGCACAATCTGGCAAATCCGCTCGACACCAACGCTCATTGAAGACAGTATTTTAGGTAAATCTTCAGCTAAAAAATCGAGATCATTTTTTTCTCTTGCCTGCTGAATTTCGGCGACGGGATTAGGATAGTGCTGTTGATAAAGTTCGAGGTGCCCAAACAAGTCTTGAGTATAATTTGTGAGATGAGCGAGATTGCCGTAAATGAAGCTGACTGGGTTGTTAATTTCGTGAGCGACCCCGGCAAGTAGCAATCCCAAACTAGACATTTTTTCGCTTTGAACTAATTGGGAATTAGTGGCTTTGAGTTGCTCAAGTGTGGCTGCTAGTTGAGCGGCTTGTTCTCTGCTTTGTGCTTCGGAATTATGCAAGGCTTCTTCGGCTTGTTTGCGCTCAGTGATGTCTCTCTGTACGCCAATAAAATGAGTTAATTTTCCCATTCGATCGCGGACGGGAGATATTGAGAAACAATTCCAGAAAGCGGTTCCGTCTTTGCGGTAATTCTTTAATATTACCTTGCATTCGCTTTCTGTTTGCAAGGCTTGGCGAATTATTTCTACTGCCGCCGGATCGGTATCGCTTCCGTGCAAAAATCGGCCGTTTTTTCCGATAATTTCCTGCCGCCGATAACCTGTCATGCTTTCAAATGCGGGATTGCAATAAATAATTGGATGTTCGGGGTCAGTGGCGTCATAAATCGTAACTCCGGTGCTAGTAGCTGCTATAGCTCGATCGTACAACCAAAGCATTTCTTCTGCGCGCTTGCGATCGGTAATGTCCCGCAGCGTAGCTAAATAAGCCATTTCTCCATCCCATTCCGTTTCCACAACCCGCATTTCTACTACAGCATTTGCTTTTTGCTTGCGAATAGCTTCAACTTCTGTTTGCACGACGCGAGTTCCTGGTGCTTCCGTTTTTCCAACTTGGGGAATAATATCCGTCGCCATCTCAAGGTCGCAAGCTGAAACTTCTACTACTAAATTGCCAAAAAATGCTTGCCCTAGAAGTTCCTCTGCTTTGCAGTTAAACAGCGCTTCTGCTGACTGGTTGGCAAAACAAACAAGTCCTCGCTTGTTAACGATTGCGATGCCGTCGGCATTTTTTTCGATCACATTCCGAAACCGAGATTCGCTAGCTTTCAAATCCTGCTTTAGCTGTTCCATTGCTCGCTCCATCTGCTGCAATTCGCACAAACTAACACTATAAGCTTCGGAAATGTTGGCCTCGGTCGAATTCTGGCCTCTTTTTTGGGAAATCTGTTGGTAGCCTGTTCTATTGGTCAGATTGGGAGCAGTTTTTTTATGGTTCCTGCTAATATTACTGAGTTTATTTTCGGGATCGGATTCTTGAAAAAACATATGTCAAACCTACCAAATTATTGTTTAGATTAAGGTGTTGCGATCGCCCAACTTTCCGGGAAGTTTAGGGAGAGAGCAATTTACACCCGATGCTAGCACATTACTTTTAGAATTCATCATAAAACATCGTTAAAATTCAAGAGCGATCGCCCTATAATTATCTATTAAGTTTTATTAAGTAATTTCAACAACATTGACACTTACGTAGCGACACGAACTGTGAAAGCTGGATATGGCTGCAATCCCCCTCGCACTCACAAAATAATCAGTTCCACGCGCAAGTCCTAAATATTTTGAAGCCACTGGTCAGTATAAAATATTATATAGTTTTGACAAAAAATATGCGTCAAGATAAGCGAACTCATCTTTGGTTTGTTAAAAATAATCATAATTAGCCATTCCCAAATCATGTGCCTGCCACCAGATTTGGTATAGAATATAACCTGTCTATTTTTGCGATCGCAACTTCAAACCAATGGCACGTCTAGCACTTCTGAGCACATCCAATAAAACCGGACTAATCGACTTAGCGCGCAGTCTAGTAGAAGAATTTGAATTTGACATAATTAGTAGTGGCGGGACAGCAACGGCCCTCAAAGAAGCAGGCATCCCAGTCACCAAAGTTGCGGAATATACTGGTTCTCCCGAAATTTTGGGAGGGCGAGTCAAAACACTTCACCCACGAATCCACGGTGGCATTTTAGCACGACGCGATGTACCGGAAGACCTCGCAGATTTAACCGCAAATCAAATTCGGGCGATCGATCTAGTTGTAGTGAATCTGTATCCATTTGAAGAGACAATTTCTAAACCAGGAGTTACTCTAGCAGACGCAATTGAGCAGATAGATATCGGCGGCCCAGCAATGTTGAGAGCTTCCGCCAAAAACCACGCTCATTTGACAGTTTTGTGCGACCCAGAACAGTACAATACTTATTTAAAAGAACTGCGGGAAAATGGCGGTCAAGCATCCTTAGAGTTTCGGCAAAAATGCGCGCTGGAAACCTTCAAACATACAGCCAACTACGATCGCGCGATCGCAAATTATCTCAGCAGCAGCCAATCCGCTGAAGAATCTTCGCTACCAGAGCAGTTTAATTTATCAGGAAAAGAGTTGCAAACTCTGCGCTACGGGGAAAATCCCCATCAAGCGGCTACCTGGTATCAAAGCGGAACTACACCCACAGGCTGGACGACTAGCACCATCCTGCAAGGCAAAGAATTAAGCTACAATAACTTAGTAGATTTAGAAGCAGCAAGGCGGCTGATCGTAGAATTCCCCGACACACCCGCCGCCGCTATTCTGAAGCATACAAATCCTTGCGGCACAGCCTTGGGAACAACTATTTCTGAAGCGTATCAAAAAGCCTTCGACACCGATTCAGTCTCAGCTTTCGGCGGCATTGTCGCCCTCAACCGCCCGATTGATGCTGCTACCGCAACGGCGTTAACTCAAACATTTTTAGAATGTATCGTCGCGCCGGGGTGCGAACCAGAGGCAGAAGAAATTATCAAGAAAAAGGCGAAAGTTCGAGTATTAATTTTGCCAGATTTGACTCAAGGGCCGCCACAAACGGTTAAAATAATTGCAGGCGGTTTGCTGGTGCAAGACTCAGATAATATAGTAGAAGAAACTAGCAAATGGCGGACTGTTACTGAGAAACAGCCGACGGCGGCAGAGTTGGAAGAATTGCTGTTTGCTTGGAAAGTAGCGAAACACGTCAAATCAAATGCGATCGTTGTGACGCGCGATCGTACTACAATCGGTGTCGGCGCCGGACAAATGAATCGCGTCGGTTCGGTTAAACTAGCATTGGAACAAGCAGGAGACAAGAGCAAAGGAGCGATTTTGGCTAGCGATGGTTTCTTTCCCTTCGACGATTCAGTCAAAACTGCGGCTGAGGCGGGCATAATTGCGATCGTCCAACCGGGAGGAAGTATGCGCGATCGAGATTCCATTGAAGCCGCCAACCAACTCGGAATCACAATGGTTTTCACCGACATCCGCCACTTCTTGCATTAATTAAGTTCGTAGCAATGACATTTTGCACCTCTATTATGAACAGGCAAGATGCCTGTTCCACAAAGAGTTAATTCTATTGTGGGTTGGGCTTCTAGCCCGCCCTCAAGCAATGATTGAATTTTTGTTCTTCCATCTTCCTTCTTGCATCTTCCTTCTTTCTTCTCCCATCCCTCCATCCGTTACATCCGTTACAGAATCCGTTGCCGAACTTCCTTCTTCTTCTATAACTAACGGCTATGACTAGCACAATTCAACCGCAAATTAAACCCCAAGACATAAAAGTCAAAATCCTGCTCACTGGCGGACATCAATGCACCGTCACGCTCAAATCAGATACACCATTATTGCACAGCCTGATCAAAACATTAGTCGATCGCACCCAACAAACACTCTGTTTTTCGCCCTTATTTCAAATCCCCATAGACGACGGGCGTTCCACCCTTTTTTTTCCCGGCGAACACCTAGTCGGATTAGTCACAGAGCCCCCAATTTACTTGCAGCAACTGCAACCGCAGCAGCCTGCAACTCCTGTAGAAATTCCCGCCGAAATTCCCGCCGAAATTCCCGCCCCTGCGCCGCCTGTAAATGACGACTTAATATCTCGCTACGCCCAAATAGACAACTTTTTGACCCCTGCAGAAAAGAACAAACTCCTTAAATATGTCTTAGCAAAAGAATCACAATTTGTGACTACCAGCACCTCAACCAATGCCGAAGATTACCGCCGTTCGATGGTACTCCACTCGTTCCCCGAATTTTCCGAACTGATGGTTAATCGCATCAAAGCAATTCTCCCCGACGTGCTGCAAAAATTAAATATTCCCTCATTTCCGCTTGGTGAAATAGAAGCTCAGTTAACCATGCACAATGACAACAACTTTTACAAACTTCACAACGATAGTGGCTCTCCAGATACCGCCACCAGATTTTTTACTTACGTTTACTATTTCTATCGAGAACCCAAGGCTTTTTCAGGTGGCGAGTTGCAGATTTATGACAGCAAAATCGAGAACAATTTCTATGTTGCAGATAAGACATTCAGAACTGTTGAACCGCGCAATAATAGCATCGTATTTTTTCTGAGTCGCTATATGCACGAAGTTTTGCGAGTTAGCTGTCCCTCAAAAGCTTTTGCTGATAGCCGCTTTACTATTAACGGCTGGGTACGCAAAGCAAATTGAGGTTAATATCATGTCGGGTCGAGCTACCGCGATTTTTGTAGGGGCGGGTTCCACCAACCATAATCGCCAATAATTGACAATCTCAAAAACCCGCCCCGACCGGGATATTATGGTTAATCGATCGGACATGATATAATTCATTGTCCGGGACGCACTAATCACGTAATTTGGTCATTCTGAGTGAAGCGAAGAATCTCAAATTATTGCCACACCATTACAATGCGTAAGTCCCCATATCTGAGATTCTTCACTTCCCAAAGCCTACCCTCAGAATGACAGAATTACCTTACTCAAAACTATTTCATTCTTACTCCAGTGCTCCAGCACTTTTGAGCAATTTTACCACACTGGAATAACCCTTAAACTCAGCCAACATTAAAGCTGTATAATTTCCCGGATTTTTGTGGTTTAGTTCTGCACGAGCATCAATTAAAATCTTTACTGCATCAGCATAACCCCGATGTGCAGCCCACATTAAAGCTGTTGCGCCCGAATCATCCAGCAAGTTGACATCGGCACCTTTTTCGACTAATAATTGGACGATCGCAATATAACCGCGATCGCACGCCTTCATTAAAGCCGTTTTCCCCAAATCCGCCGGGACATTCGGATCAGCACCGCCGTCAAGCAAAGCTTTCACAGTCTCGGTATGTCCGTGAAACGCAGCCAGCGTCAAAGCCGTCTCCCCAAAGTTTTTCGCATTCAGAAATTCATCCCGATTTGAGTTTACTTTTTGCAGCAAAGCCGATACGATCGCACTATGGCCGTGAACAGCCGCCACCAGTAAAGGCGTATCGCCCAACCGATTTCTAGAACCGACACTAGCACCTCGGTTTAAGAGCAATTCCACCACATCTTCGCAGCCTTCAACCACCGCAAAATTCAAAGCAGTTTCATCATCTTTATCCTTAGCGTTGATATCCGCGCCAGCATCGAGTAAGATATGGGCGATCGGCGCATTTCCACCAGCAGCAGCGGCCATCAAAGCCGTGCCCCCATCTCCATTTTTCACATTCGCATTAGCACCCGCACCAAGCAAAGTTTGCACCACATCAGTATTGCCAAAATCCGCAGCCAAAGTTAAAGCAGTTTCTCCGTTTTTGTCGGGAGTTTCGACATCAGCACCAGCAGCCAACAGCGCCTCGACAACAGCCAAATTTCCCGCCGTCGCAGCCAGCATCAAAGCTGTTTTGCTCTCTAGATTTTTAACATTAGCATCCGCCCCACAATTGAGCAAAATTCGCACAATTTCAGCGCTTCCTTGACGGACAGCCAAAAACAGCATAGAATTGTCAGCAACAGCACCCGCATCCACCAAAGCTTTGACAACAGCTTCGTGACCCGATAAAGCAGCTATTTTCAGAGCTGAATCTCCATCTTTATCTTGTACATTTACATCAGCATTAGCATCAAGTAACATCCGCACAACATTGATATCACCTTTCAGAGAAGCAGCCATCAAAGCTGTACTTCCATCATCATTTTTAGCATTAACATCAGCACCCGCAGCCAGCAACAGCCGCACAGAGTCAGCCTGTTTGTGAGCCGCCGCCAGCATTAAAGCCGTCAAGCCAAAACGCCTGCTCACATGGTTGACATTAGCGTCATTGTTTAGTAGAATACGCACGATTTCTGTATAGCCCTTTTGGGCAGCAAACATCAAAGCCGTCGTCCCCTCAGAGTCTTTGGCGTTAGCGTTAACATTCTTAGCGAGTAAAGCTTGGACGTGAATAATGTTGCCAGTCTTGGCGGCTTGAATCAATACAGCGTCTTGTTTAGTGGCAGGCATAATAGTCTCTCATACCGTATATTTTTACCGTCGCACGAGACGGCCTGACTGGTATGCTAAGTTTTATGAAGTATGTTTGCTAATCCTCAGAACACTATGAATCTCGAAATTCCTCAGTCAGTGAAAGTTTGGAGCCAATTCATCCACCCAGTTTTAATGTGGGTACTGCTGGCCATCTCATTTTATGCTTTGTATCTGGGCATTCAAATCCGACGTACCAGAAGTGCGGAAGGCGAAGTCAAAAAAGAGTTAATTAAGGGCAAATTTAACGTCAAGCACCACCAGATGGGTTCTTTGCTGTTAGCATTGATGGTTACGGTGGCGATCGTGGGAATGGCTGTCACCTACATCAATAACGGCAAGCTATTTGTCGGCCCGCACTTGCTAGCAGGGTTGGGAATGATGGCCATAATTGCGATCGCAGCCTCGCTGACTCCTTTGATGCAAAAAGGCAATGATTGGGCGAGAAACGCTCACATCTTTCTGAATGTTGTGCTGTTAGGGCTGTTTGGCTGGCAAGCGGTAACAGGCGTGGAAATCGTGCAGAGAATTATCAGCAAAATGTGAGGATTTGGGTAAGATTGCTAATTTAGGACTTACGCACAGACTCTACTTGTAGGGTGCGCCTAGCGCACCTTACCCTTTGTGTTTGAAGGAATGTATAAGTAAGCCAATTAGTCTCAAGTTAACTTTCTCTTAGCAAAGACAAGAAAACTAATATGCCTTCTTTAAAAATACATCGCCAATATCAATCCGGCATCGAAAAAATTATAACCTTGGACAACTCAGTCTTGGAGGCTATTTTGACTGCGTTGAGAAAAACAGTCCCTGCGTTGCCTCTTGATGATTTAGTCAGAAACGTAGAGTCAGAGGTAGAAAACACGAACCATGATGATTTAGTCAATATACTAGAGAGTATTATTCCTATCTACGCTTTAAAGAAAACTTATGCTTGGACAGTGGAAGAACTAGCAGATGAGCTTATTGCGGCTGTTGATGAATTTGAAGAACTCTCTAACTTATCAACCGAACAAAAAGAGCGATTTTGTGAAAAGCTTAATGACTTGTTGATGCCGAATAGCTTTTTAGAATCGGCATCAAAAGCCAAAGATGTTTTTAAAGTATATTTGTTGCCTTCAGGAATTCCTGCTGATGACTTCCCCATTAAAAGCAAGGTAGAACTGGAAGCAGAGTTTAAGAAGTTCGCCGAAGAATGGCGTCTCGAAACGGGGATGCTATCATTAGTTACACAGAAATCAATGCACCAGGCTTATCAGAGAATTATCGGCATGGGACAGCCAGTTATCCCCTTGATTTTGCGTGACCTCGAACAAAAGCCAGACCATTGGTTTTGGGCGTTGAGGGCAATTACTGGTGACAATCCGGTAAAACCAGAACAGCGCGGCCGCAGGTCGCAAATGGCCCTAGCCTTGATACAATGGGGAAAAGAACACGGTTATGAGTGGTAAGCTAGAGTAAGGTTCTGTATGCTTGCTGAGGATGAGTTGGTTCGTCAGGATATTTGAGTTCTAGTAATTTTTCTGACAACATTGGATTAATAAAATGAGTCCTAATTGTTTCGGAACTGCGATTCAATAGTTCAGCTAATCTTTTGACAGTTAAATATCTTTCCGAGCAAAGTTTCAGAATAGTATTTCTCATCAACTCAGGGCTTACCCGATTCTTTTCTCGCACAGGAGTAGCTATTTCTAGTAAAAATAAGTTTTCATCATTATGCACAGAGTTAGGCTCGTTATGCACGGAGCTTGATTCATTATGCACGGAGCTAGGCTCATTATGCACGGAGCTAGACTCATTATGCACGGAGCTAGGCTCGTTAGGTTCGGAGCTTTGAAGCAGTGAAAGCAAATCCGATTGACCTTTATTTGGTAGAGCGTACTGCGTTCCACGCCCACGTCCTGATTGCGCCAACCAGCCGTTATTGACCAAGTGCTTTAGACACTCTCCTATGTCTCTAGGATGTTCCTGTCTGTAACACTGAATGTCACTATTACTAATTTCTCCAAATTGATGCGCTAGTACCAAAATAATCCGATCTAATTCTGTTAGTTCACAGTAATTATCTCCCACTATTTCTTTTAGTTCTTGCTCAACGTCTTCGGGAATTAAACTAAGCATTGGTAGGGCAACTGATGTCATTTCTAAATCAAATTTTTCAGAGACGAGTGGCCTAAACCATTGCTGTTCTTTCCAGGCTCGTAGAATCTTTCTAAAACCTGATCCGGCTTTTTCACCTAAACCAAGCATTTGAAACATTGTTTGCAGTTTAGGATTGCGCGGATCGCTGATACCCCCATCATAAAGTTGCCCAAGAGAAATCCTTAAGCGACCTGGATTATTGAACAAAAAACCATTAGGGAACTTAGTTACTACAAGAGGACGAGAAGATATGTGATCGGCATGAATTAAAGCATTTACCAGAGCCTCTCGAACAGCTTCATGAACATGGGTTTCTCCTCGTCTCACGGCATCTTTATCTAGTTTAAAGGGAATATCTAAATCATTAACTAAACGACTATAGACGCGATAATAAAAATTGAAAAGATTAGGCTCCCACTTGCCATCAAGTGTCAGCCGATATGTCCAGCGAACTTCTGGATCGTTAGACAGTCGTTCTTGATAGTCTAGCTGATAGCGGGGAAGTGCATCTAAAATACTATTTCCTCTCCCAAACATCAGTAAACCAGCTATAGTTAACCCTTCTTTATCAGTATTTCTATCGCGCCTCCATCCGCCTAACTGAATCAATAAATTGCGATCGTCCAATCCGAGCCAAGGATGATCTGGTTCTCTTGAACTAAACCGTTGGCGAAAAGATTTTAAAGTTTCTGGATCGAGGTCGCCAAGGTCAAATTCATCTAAAATTTGGATATCTTGAGGATCGTTGTTGGCATCGCGCAACATTTGACGAACTTCATCATCAGTGCAAGGATAATCCCCGTCATGGTTACGTTTATAGGTTCCCATCATGGGATTTTTATTAATATAAACTGGGCGTTGCGTTCTTGTTGCTCTGGGAACTTTAATAATAACTAAATTACGATCTTCTATCTTCAAAGTTTGTACGTCAGAATTGCCGCAAATTGAGAAGCTCAGTTTTTGCAGATTATTATGATTATTCCAAAACTCTTTAAGTAAAACGTTAGGATTGCGGACACCTGAAATCTCGAACCTATTTCGATTTTCCGTGACACCTAGAACAATATAGCCGCCATCTGTATTAGCAAATGCTGATACAGTTTTCCAAACTTCATTGGGGAAACCACCCTCAGCAGACTTAAATTCAATATCTTGGTCTTCTCCAAGGTTTATGCGCTCAAGTAATGTTTCTAAATCCATTACCTTTATACCCTCCGAAATGTTAAAATCTCTGTAATGTCAGTCAACATAATTCGATTAGCTTTAGCTTTATTATTCATTCTAGCCATGTGTGGACTTTGGTTTTGCTGGATTCTTCGACTTGAATAAGCCTTATCGTGAAGAATATAGCCAGCAGACTCCCAAAAAGAGCGGATTATATCTGTAACCATTACGATTAAACCATTGGCTACATCCCGATAATTTGGAGAAATAACAGTGCAAAGAGTTCCATTTTTTTGTGCTGTGGCACAATTTTTAGCAATTCTAGCCATTGCTATCTGCCAATCTTCTAAAGACATATTGGCTAAATCTTCCGACTTATTAGAATACTGTTGGGCAACCATTCCATAATAAGGAATGTCCATAACAATATAATCAGGATTGGCAACTGGAAAACTTTTAATCAAATCATGTTGAGTAATTAAATCTTTGTACTGCCCGCGTGGATTCAGATCAAACATTTTGATATCAAAATCGTAAACGTGTTTTCCCATCCACTCTTGACGAGCTTCATACACCCGACAAACCTGACCAGATCCAGCCATTGGTGCAACAACTAAATCATTAGGTTTAACGTAGTACCAAAAACAGTTCGCGTACAGTTCCCCTGGAATATAACCCCAAGTTTCTGTTTCGCTATCTTGTTCGTCAATTCGACCATATTTAACTTGAGCAAAATTCCAATTATCAGAAGGTTTGATGAGAGGACTAAAAAGAGATTCTGATTTACCTTTTTCTAGTTGTCGGACCGCATTGACAAGAGCAGTAACAGACAGAGTTTTCCGTTTCCTTGTTGCTACTTCCAATCTAACGTCAGTCAAGATTGCTTCAAAAGTTTCCTCTTGAACCCTAGAAAGTTTACGGCAACGGTTAGCCTCATCTTTTCTAACCCCTAATTCTTTGAGTGTAGGAAAAGTTGCTTCTGGTGAGTCAATTATAAATCCACCCGATCGATCGGCGCTTCCGTTAGATAGTTGATGATTTGCCTTTTTTTTCGATGGCATGGACTCTATCAGCAGTCCTAATACTCTTTCAGACCGAATGCGGAGTTCTGTTGCATCTAAACGAATTTCCCGTGATATCTCAACTTGTTTGGTTAGCTCCTCAATTGCTTTCGTGGCATTATTAACACAAATAGCATCATAGATGTTTTTGACCTTAGCTAAATCAGACTTAGCATCCATTAAGTATTTCACAATTTCTGCTTCTGTAGGAGGAGTTTTAACAAGACCTAGATGAAGCTCTTCTACTGCAATTTTTTTATTTTCCATGATTCGCTAGGTCACTATTCCTTAGTTAACAGTGCTTTAGATGGGTGCATTTTAGATTGTACAATTGAAGTGGAACCAAACAAACTAACTAAGGCTTCTCCACGTTTTAATTGTGTAACCAAACCAAGAATTTCTTTTGAGGCTCCTGGTAAAGCGTTCTTTACTTCATCTGCTTGCTTATGAGCCATAATGATGCGGGAGTTGATATTGATACTAATACTTTCTGGCAATGCACTAAACCTTTGCAAACCGTACCAAAAAGCGATGTTAAGACTACGCCCCTTTCTCATATTAGCATCGAGCATATCTTCGCAAGCTTCGCGCAACTGCTTAGAACCGCTAAAGATATCTTGTGCTTCATCAATTAAATATAAAATTGGCGGTAGATCGGGGTTAGACGCTTTAGCATTGTAAACTCGCTCTAACAAGAACGATAAAAATAAACCATAATCTCGCCCTTGAGTTTGCCCTACTCGGATAACATTTACAGTTTTTTCTTTAATTAATGATGGCACGTCAATTTCTGGAGCAGGACTTTTTTTAGTGATTCCTAATCCTGGTAACTGGCCGGGCTCCGTGTAATCTTCCATCCTATCCATCCAAGGCAGTGATCGGGCTTTTAATTTGCGGAGCATGGGTTTCATACTACTATCAGAAATACTACCACCGCCTAATATGTTGGACATTTCAGGTTTTGATAATTTATTAATCCACTCAATTGCATCTTTTAATGACCAGGTATATTTATTGTATTCCTCTTGCTTGTCTTTATAGCCATTAAGTAGCAAAGTCATATTTTCTTGGGGGACTTCTTCCCCTCTTTTATGAAAAAGAGCAGAACCTAGTTGATAAGGATCGAAACTGCTGGCATATACATTTATTAACTTTTCATTTGCGTTAGCTTTACGAGATTTATCATCGGATAGTGAAAAATAGCGCAGGTTACAATCAAATCCTTGAGGTTCCCAGTTAGGATCTGCAAATAAATTTATTTCATTGTTAGATTTCTCTAAATCTTGATAGTCTGGCTTATGGTCAAATAAGAAAACGCAATAACCCATCTTAATAGCAGCCATTACAATATTACTATTGATATTAGACTTGCCGTACCCAGTTGTACCAGCTACCGCCCCATGATGACGTAGCACTTGATTATCTAAACAAATTGAAATTCTATTTTCAGACATTATGCAATCACTCCTATTTCAAAATCAGGGTTAGCAGTAGGAAGACCAAGATTGTCAATAATTTCTTGATCAGTTGCTAATCTTGTTGGACTATTCCAATTAGGTCTTGTGCGCGGTGAAGAAGGTATTCCGTTATGAAGGCGAGTAATAATTTTCCCTTTAAACAGGTGTACACATTCACCCAAGGTAGAAGGAGTTGGCATCCCTCTTAAATATCTTTCTTGGGTAACAATACGGGTAGGATTTTCTCGACTTAATCCCATTAAAGGCAGATTAAGATTAGCTTCTTCAATTCTAGCAAAATATTGGTATTGTGGATTATCCCAAACATCCTCAATAATTACAAAATCTAGTGCTTCAATCCGTTGATAGTTTGAACTATTAGGAAAGCCTAGCAACTCAACATAGGCGGGGTTAGCACCATAGCTATCAGACCAAGTAACCAATGGGGCAATTGGTGTAAAGTTAGGCGGGGTTTGATTTTGTTGATTATTTATGGACTCTGTTTCACTTAAAGAATCATTGCTATAAGTCATAATTACCTCATAAGACGTTCGTTCATTTCATCCAAAGTTTGTCCGGGATATTGTTCAGCTAGTTTCCCATAAAGGTACTGTTCAGCTTCATCAGGTCTAAACTTGCCTCTGATATCAGAATCTACTTTATCTAACATATATGGTATTTCATGTCCGGCCACTCCATTACAATCTTGAAACAGCATTGCGATAGCCCTTGGTAGTTGATTAACTGGACATTCAAAACCAAAAACTTTTTTACCTGGCTGGTAAATGCCTCGAACATATTGGTTAGCTACATCATCTAAAAAACTAACAAGACTAGGATTGCTACCCCAGTCTTGTAGCCGCTCTTGCAATAATTTTCCAACATTAGATATTAAAAACACTTCATTTTGTTGTAAAGCTCTACTAAACCATCTAAGTGTTTGCTGGCTTTGACGAATATCTTTAATCACTCCAACGCAGAGTTTGCCTGTATTATGTAAATCTCGCATAATTTGACGACCCTTTTCCTGAGTTACTAGGTTTTGAGTAATAATGGGTCCGTCCACATAGATAATCGGTTCCTGAGTTTCAATAGCCGCTACTCGTTCTTTATACTCCCTCCATGTATTAGGCCAAGATTTCTCCTGTGTGAGAAATTTAGTTTGCTCAATTGCATTCGTTATTTCTTCAGTAGTTGGAATTCCTTGCGGTGGTTGCACAAAATTCGCTACTGTTCTAGTTGCTGTTAATTTTGTGTCAGTATTTCCGGCTGAGTTATAGACTCCAACTCCTACGGCAAAAACTTGAGTTAACACAAACTTAGTGTGAGGAAAAATAATTGTTCCATCAACAGCACCAATATTTCCGGCAATATAATTATCCCAAAACCATTGCGATTCAATGTTTGCCCATTCATCTCGTCTCAAAAGTGCTGGAGCGCCAACAGTTTGACCAGATTGTTTCAGGTTTTGCTCCATAATCTGACGCAAGCCGGGAATCCAAGGATCTATTGTCTCTGTAGCATGGATTAATTCAGGCACTAATCCACCCATATCAGGATGCCAATAGGTTTCAGTAATGTCAAATTCATTGTCTACAATTTGTGAAAATGTGACTGTGTTTAAGTTTTGTGGATTTGAATTTTGATTCATATCATATCATACCTAACATTTTCTAGTTTTTAAATTAAGGTTTACTGGCGATCGCACTTACCCCCTCAATCGACTTACTAAACGCTGATGTATCCGATCGCACCAAACCGGAATCACAGGCTCACCAGATTTTAAGGAAGTGATCGCCCTTGCCATATCAAACTCTACCAGATCGATCGCCATGAATGAGTTTCACCACAGCATAAACCTCCACGGCGAAACCGGATGCGTAAACTCTGGTTCCTTCTCCCTCAATGGACAAAACTCTGTCATCACTGACAAACAGTTTGTTACTGTAGAAATTAAAAAAGGCGGCACCCAGATTTGAACTGGGGGTGGAGGTTTTGCAGACCTCTGCCTTACCACTTGGCTATGCCGCCGTCACGTCTGAAATTTGACGTTTTCTTATAGTACACCAAATCTCGAAAATTTTAACATACCTGTCAAAAATTTCGTGAAGCGCAGCTATCCCGTAGGGAATCGCCCTTTTTTCCCATATCCCCAAAACCCATCCGAGGCTATTCTAGAACTACATCGATCGCCCGCAACACCAGCCATGACACCAGTTTCTCCCCTACTCGTCGCCCAAATCACCGACACACACTTGTTTGCAGAGATCGATCGAGAATGGAAAGGCCTCTCAACAACCCGCACCCTCCAAGCAGTTCTCGATCGCCTGCAACAGATACAGCCGCCGCCCGACTTACTCCTACTCACAGGCGACTTATCCCAAGACGAAACACCCGAATCCTACCAGCGCCTCGTATCCCTCATCGCCCCCCTCGGAATTCCCGCCTACTGGATACCTGGGAACCACGACAACATCCCAGTCATGGCAGAAATCTTAAATCAGTCGCCTCTTTCCCCAGAAAAATCATGGATGCTAGGAAACTGGCAATTTCTATTACTTTCGAGTGTGGAAGCCGGATGCGACGGCGGGCGGCTTTCCCCAGAAAGCTTGCATTGGCTAGACTCTCAACTGCAACAAACGGGCGATCGACCTGTTATCATTGCCTTGCACCATCATCCTTTGCCGATCGACTCTGAAATAATGGATGGAATGATGCTGCACAATGCCGATGAATTTTTGGCAATTGTCGATCGATATCCTCAAATCAAAATAGTCCTCTGCGGCCACATTCACCAAGAATTTCAACAACAGCGGGGATCAGTTACTTACTTGGGGACACCCAGTACCTGCATCCAACTTTTACCGAAAAGCCATCCCATTATCCTTGACGAAATCCCCCCGGGATTTAGATTGCTTGAATTGGCGATCGACGGTACTTGGAACACCAGAGTTGAGCGAGTTGCCGCACAATCGCCACCCGATTAATATTTTTCGGTTTGCCTAAAATAATTATTTATCAAATTTACATTTTGTTGTCAATACATCGAACCCATCACAACTAATGAGGATGGTTGGGCTGAGTTTAGGTGTAACGCCGGTTCTGTTTCTGTCTGGGCTCCGCAGCCGTAACGGCTGTGTTAACAGCAAAAAGTAAAAAGCAAGATATCTTTTTACTTTTTGCTTCCATATTTTTGATAACTAAAATCTATCTTTAGTTAGGACTAAAGCTCTCTCTCTAGTCATATTTTTATGCTATGCGAGCGTGTATAATGTAATTTTACATAAAAAATTATGAAACTTTCACAAAAAGTTGCCGTTATTATCGGCGGTGGGTCGGGAATTGGTCGTGCAGCAGCAATTTTAATGGCCAAGGAAGGCGCAAAAGTTGCTATTATCAATCGCACTTTAGAAACCGCGCAAGAAACCGTCCGCCAGTTAGTCGATGAAGGAGGCTGCGGGCTCGCTATTGCAGCAGATGTGGCCGATTCTATGCAAATGCAACAGGCATTTCAAACCATTTTTGATGAATATCAAAGAATTGATATTGTGTTGGCAAATGCAGGTATTAACGGTGTATGGTCGCCGATAGAAGAGATAGAACCCGAAGAGTGGGACAAGACAATTAATACCAACCTCAGAGGAACATTTTTGACTGTTAAGTATGCTGTTCCTTATCTGAAAAAACAAGGAGGTTCCATCGTCATTACATCGTCGATTAATGGCACCAGAAGTTTCAAGAAAGTTGGCGCCACAGCTTACGCTTCCACCAAAGCGGCCCAAGTAGCTTTAGCGAAAATGCTGGCGCTAGAACTTGCCCCCAGCAAAATCAGAGTCAATGTTATCTGTCCGGGCGCGGTGGAGACTGAGATTGAGGAAAGCACGGTTAAGCGCAATCTAGATGACATTCCACTCGCTCCTGATGCCATTCAAGACCTGATTCCTTTGACGGATAATACCCCCGGTTCTAGCGAACAAATCGCCCAATTAGTTTTATTTTTAGTATCAGAAGCCTCCAGCTTTATCACAGGTACTGAAGTGTGGATTGATGGTGGCGGTTCTTTGATTTAAAATCTGATATGAGCTCTCAACAAATTTATGGCGTAAATGCTATTTATTTAATAAATATTCCCAAATCTCCATTGTTTGACAGCACTTTGCAATGTCTGCGGCAGCCACTTATCGTACTGAGGATAAACAGGCAAACGCTTTACGAGTTGCCATCCCGATGCTGCTAAAATTTCTGTTAAAGTTTGGTGTTGCAGGTGAGGATAATCGGGATTAACTTCATCCCGCGGCCCAATTCCTCCTAAATCTCTCGCACCTGCTGCTAAACAAGCAAGTAATATGTCTGGCTGTGCAACTAAATTTGGGGGAATTTGCAGCCTGATTTCAGATGGTAAAATGCTGCGGGCGATCGCAATTACTTCGGGCATTTTTGTAGCATCAAAAACTTCACCGTCCCAACTTTGCTGATTTCCCGGACTGTGTGGCTGGAGGATAACTTCTTGAATGTGATTGTATAGCGAATGAATGCGGGCGATCGCCTCTAATGTCTCCACCCAATCGGCCTCACTTTCCCCAATTCCCAGCAGCAAACCAGTTGTGAATGGAATCTTTAATTCCCCAGCCCATTCTAACTGTTGCAGCCGCAGCGCCGGCACTTTACTCGGTGCGTGCCTGTGAACAGTTTGTAACAAATGTGGGGTAAGCTGTTCTAGCATCAGCCCCATCGATACATTTACCTCTTTTAAGTGTGCCATCTCCTCAAAGCTGAGCGGCCCCACATTAGTATGCGGCAAAAATCCCAGAGCAAGTGCCAGTTCGCACAAATCGTAAATCCGCTGCCACCAAGCTTTTCGCCGTTTACTTTGAGGATGTACCTCGCCGCTGAGGATGAGAATTTCAATTACACCTTGACTTTGCAGGAACTTGAGCTGTTTTTCGGCTTCTGCGAGTGTTAGCCAAGGACTTTGCAGCGGTTCTGCCCGAAAATTGCAATAGGTGCAGCGGTTAAAACACTCGTAAGTGGGAACCAGAGTATAAGCAGGGCTGTAGGTGACGGTGCGAGACATTCCTTGGGATAATTATCGATCGGACTTACGCAACAACATATATCTGTGCAGTGCGAGTTTTGCGGTTGGTGATCGCAACCCTTCATCTATCTTAACACTGACGCCCCTCCCGAATCTCGTTGCCCAGGTAGATTATGAGTATTCTTCATTTGTGGGCGATCGTCCACTAATTCCGCATTCTGCTTTTAAACTCCTTATACAGCAAGCCTTGTGGCTTTTAACAAGCATATTTTATGACACCTATAAGAAAAACTGTGCTTAAAAGGCCTTTACAAACTGAAATAAAAGCTTTATGTTTATTTACATGGCGGAACACAAAGCCGTCACGAACATTGAAAACCAAATAAAGCAATCATAAACAAATGACAACAACCTTACAGCAGCGCGAAAGCGCCAACGTCTGGGAACGCTTTTGTGAGTGGGTCACAAGCACCGACAACCGCATTTATGTAGGTTGGTTCGGAGTCTTGATGATTCCTACCCTCCTGAGCGCCACCATCTGCTACATCATCGCCTTCATCGCTGCCCCTCCAGTGGACATCGACGGCATCCGCGAACCAGTAGCAGGTTCCTTGATGTACGGTAACAACATCATCACAGGTGCTGTTGTTCCTTCATCTAACGCGATCGGTCTTCACTTCTACCCAATCTGGGAAGCAGCTTCCCTCGATGAGTGGTTGTACAACGGCGGCCCTTACCAATTGGTAATTTTCCACTTCCTGATCGGTGTATTTTGCTACATGGGTCGTGAATGGGAATTGTCTTACCGCTTAGGTATGCGTCCTTGGATCTGCGTCGCTTACTCTGCACCAGTTGCAGCAGCCACCGCAGTATTCTTGATCTACCCAATTGGACAAGGTTCGTTCTCTGACGGTATGCCCTTGGGTATCTCCGGTACATTCAACTTCATGATCGTGTTCCAAGCTGAGCACAACATCCTGATGCACCCGTTCCACATGTTGGGAGTTGCTGGTGTCTTCGGTGGTAGCTTGTTCTCCGCCATGCACGGTTCTCTCGTTACTTCCTCTTTGGTTCGTGAAACAACCGAAACCGAATCGCAAAACTACGGTTACAAATTCGGTCAAGAAGAAGAAACCTACAACATCGTTGCAGCCCACGGCTACTTCGGTCGTTTGATTTTCCAATACGCTTCTTTCAACAACAGCCGTTCTTTGCACTTCTTGTTAGGTGCATGGCCAGTTGTCGGTATCTGGTTTACCGCTTTGGGTATCTCCACGATGGCTTTCAACTTGAACGGTTTCAACTTCAACCAATCGATTATCGACTCGCAAGGTCGTGTCATCAATACTTGGGCTGATGTCATCAACCGCGCTAACTTGGGTATGGAAGTAATGCACGAGCGCAATGCTCACAACTTCCCGCTTGATTTGGCTGCTAGTGAAGTCACTCCAGTAGCTTTGGTTGCTCCTTCTATCAATGGCTAAGTTTTAGTCTGAGATTACAAAAAGCGCTCCTAGAAATAGGGGCGCTTTTTGTTTGGGGAAAAAAGATTTATAGACTTTATTCTGATATCTCGTCCGGTAAAATAACCGTTATAACTCACATCTTGTACCATTGTCAGCAACAGGCTTTTCGGCCTGTTCCACAAGAGATAAATTTTCTTGTGGAACAGGCCGAAAAGCCTGTTCATAAAAGGATTATTGAGAATGGTGCAACATATGAGTTAGAACTGACATCTTGCACTATTATTAATAAGTGTTTCACGGGCGGACAGGATGCCGACCTCACAAGAAGAGATGTACTGTTTGTGGAACTGGCAAGATGCGTGTTATTGAGAATTGTGCAAGATGTCAGTTATAAATTTTGTAGTCAATAATTCATTCCCAGCGATTCTGATGAGGATTGAATTCCTCACTATAAATCAATTTTATTCTGGTTTTTCGAGCGGAAATCATATGATTAACGACTAGGGCGTCGGTTCAGTATTAGGAGTTGACAAAACAAACTGAAAATGATATGTGAATTGAAAAGCCTGTTAAATTC
>NZ_JAUBTL010000017.1:63058-112207 GCF_036702475.1 Microcoleus sp. D2_18a_B4 | reverse complement strand
GAAGAAGGAAGAAGGAAGAAGGAAGAAGGAAGAAGGAAGAAGGAAGAAGGAAGAAGGAAGAAGGAAGAAGGAAGAAGAAAGAAGGAAGAAGGAAGAAGGAAGAAGAAAGAAGGAGGAGGAGGGAAAAATATCTAATTGTTGAGCGGGAAAGTGCGCGGTGCGTGCCTTAGTTGTCATTGCGAGCCTCCGCGAAGCAATCGCATAGTAGAGATGTTCACTGGCCTAACTCTGGGAAGGGAAGGTGCGCTAGGCGCACCCTAGGCTGATGAGAAATTAGCTTTTTTGCAGATATTTTTAACCTATTTCCGCACAGCTTCCAGCAAGCGAGAATAGTAAAAGCTAGTGCTAGTCATCGCTGTTCTGTTAATAACAAAACCATTGTTTTCTAAGATTTTGATAATATCAGCTTCGCGGTGCTGGTAAGCGCGGGTAGTTTTGCTCGGGCCGGGGAAAAGTTCGCCAAATTTTTTGAGGGCGGTGAGTGCTAAAGTTTTGGGGGCAAAACTGATAATTAGTCGCGATTGGGCGATCGAACTTAGGTGAGCGATCATTTCCGCAGCCTTATCTTGAGGATAGTGGATCAGCACGTCCAAACAAATGACAGTGTGAAATTTGCCCGTTAAAGCTTCCAAATCTTGGGCGGCGAAGGAGATGTTGTAGAGCTTGCCGGGAACGGCTGTCGATCGAGCGTAGGCTTCTGCTACCATCTTTTCAGAGATATCGCTAGCGCAAACAATTGCCCCAGCCTCAGCCAGAGGAATGCTCAGAGATCCCACACCGCAGCCGGCATCGCAGACACAAAGCCCGGGTAAATTGCCGTCAGCTTGCAGCCATTCGATGACTGTATCCACCGTTTTCTGGTGCCCGGTGCGGATGTCTAGCTGAACTTTATTGACTTTGCCGTCGCCGTAAATTCGCTGCCACCGATCGAATCCCGTCGAGTTAAAATACTGTCTAACTATAGTCTTGTCGTCTACCAAATTCATCGATCTGCCTGCTGCTGAGTTATTGCCAACGGTTAAATATTATAAAGCCGCAGCGACAGTTATTGTTGACCGAAAGTAATTTAATCCGGGGCCCCCGGATTTATCAGTGGGCTAAGTTCTTCAATTTTAAATCTAAAATCTAAAATCTAAAATCTAAAATCCATTGACACTCCCCACCCAATTAAATTGAGTTAAATTTACTTATACGGGCGATCGCAACTCGAACAATCCCGAATTGAGAAACTAATTCCATAAAAACCGAGTTCAGCCGATCGCACATTCTAGCGATAATTTTAATCAGCCCTAAATTTAAAAAATATGGTGCTACAAGACCATTTCCGCCCGCCGCTGTCGGTTCGCCGTCACTGGCACGCCTTTCACAACGCCTGGGCGACTTACATTGCATCGGATTTGAATGCCAAATTACCCGCAAATTACTTTGCCGAACCCAACGTGCAGTTTGGGATTGAAATTGATGTAGCAGCTTTTGAGGAACCTCTACCGGAGTTTGATTGTCCAGAGACGGTAATTCGTTTGCAAAGAGATTTCCCAAACAATTGGATGTCACCCCCAGCCCAAAGCGTGCCTTTTCTAACTGCAGCGGAAACCGTGCAAGTCAGTATTTTTAACACTGAAGCCGGCCCGGTATTAGCCGGTGCAATTGAATTAGTAAGTCCTGCCAACAAAGATCGTTCTACTCATCGCGGTGCTTTTGTTTCTAAGTGCGAGACGTATTTGCGCCAGGGAATTGGGTTGGTAATAGTTGATGTTGTGACGGGAAGGAAGGCAAATCTTCATAATGAATTGTTAGCCCGTCTGGCGGGAGGAAGCGCTTTGCCCTTCGACGCTGAACTTTATGCTACAGCTTATCGACCGATCGAGCGAGACGGCAACCAATGCCTCGATATTTGGCAGGAAAAACTCGCTGTGGGCTGCGCGCTTCCTGCTTTACCGCTGTGGCTGCGGGGCGAGATTTGCTTGGCTGTGGAATTAAATAATATTTACGATCGAACTTGCCGAGAACACCGAATTGCTGTTAGCAGCGCTTAGCATAAGGACTCTTCGTCCTCACTACGAATTCTACTGTGCGAGAAACTAATGGCATGGAAACTAAATGGAATCACTTAAAACAACCGATGCCAAGCCAATTCTTTTGTCGGTTCATTTAAATTCCAGCGCAATAATTGAGTTGCTGAATTGCCGATAATTCCCGAAAGTCCGATCGCCTTTCTTGGAGATTCAGTTGCCAGGGCGATCGCACTTTCGGCATCGCAAATCCCCCACTCCACCAAATTCTGAACTCCCGCCAACAGCGGCAGAGTAGTACCTGCCAAAGTAGCACATTCCAGGGTCGAGTGATAATCTAATCTTACCCAAGCTGTACCTTTTCTGACTTCAATTTGTCGGGAATCCCAAGGATAAACACCGTCAGGCAAACCCAAAGGAGCCAAAGCATCGCTCACTAAAAAAACGCCTTTTTGATACCTACCAGCGCGTAGCAAAAAATCAATCATTGTCGGAGAAACGTGTTTCCCGTCAGCAATTAAACCGCATTTTACGCCCGGATAAACAATCGCCGCTCCCAACAAACCCGGTTCTCTGTGGTGCAAACTCGGCATCGCATTAAAAGCGTGAGTTACCATTGAAGCTCCCCGCTCAAATGCTTGTTGCGCTTGCTCTCCCGTCGCTTGGGAGTGTCCGAGACTGACGCAAATTCCCAAACTTTGCAAATAGGAAATGACTTCGCCAGTGCTGTCTAGCTCCGGCGCTAAAGTAATTATTTTGACAATATCGGCACAATCTCCTAAAACTTGCTTGACATTTTCTATAGTTAGCGGTAACAAAAACTCAACTGGGTGAGCTCCTCGCTTCTGGGGGTTGAGAAAAGGGCCTTCGAGATGAACGCCGAGAATTTCCGCTGTTTTGGGTTTAATTGTTGCGCGATCTGCGGTTTGTACAGTGCGGATATAATCAGCTATAGTCGAGAGCGATCGCCTAAACTTATCCAACGAAGTTGTCACCAAAGTAGGCAAAAAAGCATCGACTCCCTGATTCCACAAAAATTGACAAATTTTCGGCAAAATTTCAATATGCTTGCTTTCTAAATCGGGAAAAGCAAAACCGAGGGCGCCGTTAATCTGCAAGTCAACACCGCCCAGAGAAAGCCAATCGCCTCCTACATCAACCACGTGCAAATGGGGAGGACAAATCCGTTTAAATACGGCGTCCATCGGCAAAACTTCTTGAATGATTCCCGTTTCGTCAACAGCAAGCATCTGCAAATCCTTGCAACCGGGGAGGCGAGCATTGAGAATATCTGTGGGGGTGGCAGTTGGGGTTGTGGCTTCAGTCATCCGATTTTAGATTTTAGATTTTAGATTTTAGATTTAATATTCGCTACGGATAAATCCGGTGGCTGGCGATGAGGATGGGGAGCTTTTTGCTTTTTGCTGGCTCCAGGGCGGCTCAGACGGGGGATTGTGGCCAAATTGCTTTTAAGGGTCAGTTTCAGTCATCCGATTTTAGATTTTAGATTTTAGATTTTAGACTTAATATTCGCTACGGATAAATCCGGGGGCTGGCGATGAGGATGGGGAGCTTTTTGCTTTTTGCTGGCTCCAGGCCGGCTCAGACGGGGGCTTGTGGCCAAATTGCTTTTAAGGGTCAGTTTGGGTACAAAATATCTAAATTTGAGTTAACGCAATCATTTAAAATTAGCATTTATCTGAAATCTCACATCGGAAAATTTTATGAATCAAGCGACAGTTGGAATTATCATGGGTAGCGATTCGGATTTGCCAACCATGAAAGATGCGATCGCAGTTTGCGAAGAATTCAACGTTGCTTGCTCCGTGGCGATCGTCTCGGCGCACCGTACCCCCGATCGCATGGTGGAATACGCCCAAACCGCTCACCAACGAGGCTTGAAAGTCATTATCGCAGGTGCCGGGGGAGCGGCGCACCTCCCAGGTATGGTAGCATCTTTAACGCCCTTGCCCGTAATTGGGGTGCCCGTACCGAGCCGCCACCTGCAAGGGGTAGATTCGCTGTACTCGATCGTGCAAATGCCAGCCGGGATACCCGTAGCAACAGTGGGGATCGGCAACGCTAAGAATGCTGGCTTGCTGGCAGTTCAGATACTGGCAGCTCATCAGCCAGAATTGCTAGAGCGAGTTTTGCATTACCGCAAAACTTTGTCCGAATCTGTACTGAAAAAACAAAATCAACTAGAAGAGCTAGGCTATCATAACTATCTCAATCTCAAAAAATAATCCATAAACTTTTGTAGTAAGATTGGAAAGTTTTCCGAATATTGCTGAGCTTACTAGCCGTAAAGAGGGTAAAAGTGATTAAAATGACTGTCGGAAAGAAAAAGTCGAAACCCGTCAGGCGGGAGTCTTTAAATTTGTCAGCAGCTAATTTTTTTACGAAAGTCAACAGGTTGAAGAAGTTACAAAGGGCGATCGCCCGCCTCACTCCAAGTTGGCAAGCCTGTATACCTTTAGCTGCAATCATCGTCTTGGTGTGGGGATATGCGGCGGTAGCCCAAACAGCTCCCGCACCAACCACCGAGGAACAATTAGCAAGCCTTAAGGTGGGCATGGATACCATGTGGGTCATGGTGGCGGCGATGCTAGTGTTCTTTATGAACGCGGGTTTCTGTATGTTGGAAACCGGTTTTTGTCGCCAAAAAAATGCCGTCAACGTGCTGTCCAAAAACTTGATTGTTTTTGCGCTTTCTACGATCGCATATTGGGCGATCGGCTTTGCCTTAATGTTCAGTGACGGCAACGGTTTTATCGGCACCAGCGGCGGATTTTTCCTGTGGAACGTAGCTGACAACAGCCCCGCCACAGGAGAGGCTTATCAAGGCATTTTCGACTCGCTTAACTGGACGGGAGTGCCTCTTAACGCTAAATTCTTTTTCCAATTAGTTTTTGCGGGAACTGCTGCGACGATCGTTTCTGGAGCCGTTGCAGAGAGAATTAAATTCCTTGAATTCTTAATTTTCAGCTTGCTGCTAGTAGGCATTGCTTACCCAATTACCGGACACTGGATTTGGGGCGGCGGCTGGCTGGCAAAAGCAGGCTTCTGGGATTTTGCCGGTTCGACAGTGATTCACTCGGTAGGCGG
Source organism: Microcoleus sp. D2_18a_B4 (assembly GCF_036702475.1). NCBI lineage: Bacteria > Bacillati > Cyanobacteriota > Cyanophyceae > Oscillatoriales > Microcoleaceae > Microcoleus > Microcoleus sp. D2_18a_B4. The sequence goes on along the minus strand of NZ_JAUBTL010000017.1, from coordinate 107,087 downwards.
TTGGGCTGCTTTGATGGGAGCGGCATTTTTGGGGCCGCGGATCGGCAAGTACCGCGACGGCGATACTGTGGCGATGCCGGGACACAATATGAGCATTGCCACCCTGGGCTGTTTGATTCTGTGGTTGGGTTGGTTCGGGTTCAATCCCGGTTCGACAATGGCAGTCGATCCAAATGCGATCGCCCACATTGCGCTCACCACCAACACCGCCGGTGCCTTCGGGGGAGCTGCTGCAACCATTACTGCTTGGCTGTACCTGGGCAAACCCGACCTTTCGATGATTATCAACGGCATCCTTGCCGGCTTAGTCGGCGTAACAGCGAGCTGCGCTTGGATCAACTTGCCCAACTCTGCCATAATCGGCACGATCGCCGGTATCCTGGTAGTTTTCGCCGTAACTTTCTTCGACAACTTGAAAATTGACGACCCTGTAGGCGCAACTTCAGTTCACTTAGTCTGCGGCATCTGGGGAACTCTGGCAGTTGGCTTATTTGCTGACGGGCCTACAACTGGACTTTATACCGCAGGCCCGGCAGCCGGATTGCTTGTGGGCGGAGGTTTCGGTCAACTATGGGCGCAGTTGGTTGGCATTATCTCTGTAGGCGGGATGACCGTGCTGCTGACTACGATTTTTTGGATGGCACTCAAAGCTTTGCTGGGTATCCGCGTTTCTGCTTTAGAGGAGGCTGAAGGTTTGGATATCGGCGAACACGGGATGGAAGCTTACACCGGGTTTGTGAAGGAAACGAGCTTGGATAACAGAAGTGAGAGCGGCTACGGCGTTTATGGTGGGGGTTCTGGTGGGAGGCCTAACAAAATGTAGAGCGTGCGAAGAGATCGATCTATTCAGCTTTCGTGTCCTAAATTAGCTATTTATCAGCTAATTCACCCCTTTATTCAGAAACACCCGAATCTGAAATACCCGCCAACTTAAGGCTGTCTATCGTTGTGCTCGCGTTTCAATCTTCGATACGAACGCGGGCATATTTTTATTTTTAGTTGACCTTTAATGGCTGACATATGGCGTTGCACAATTTGAGGATGATTATGCTGAGGTGTCCCGCCTGCTGTGAAAATACACGCCTTCGAGCTACGAGAGTCCATCCGACAAAAAAATCAAAATCATCCCGCTATTATGCAACACCTTACATACAGTAGTTTTCGATTGCATGAGATGTGCGCCGCTAATTGGTAATTGGTAATTGAGAATCTGTAACTAACGAACTTTGCAAACGGGTGTATTGATTAGAGTTTACCCGCAATTGCTTTCAGTTCTTCAACGACGCGCTTGTTCTTGGGATTCCTGCTGCCATCAAGGCGGGCGGAGACAACAGTGATTATTTCTAGTATATCTTTAGCTAAATCCTCGTCACAGCTAGTATTTTCGGTTTGATTTATAATCACTACCTCTGTCCCAAAGTGTTCGCACAAATTAAAAATTAGTTCAGACCCAAATCTCAGCAGTCTGTCTTTGTGAGTTAATACCAACCTTTCTACTTGATTGTCTGCGATCGCCCGAATTAGATGTTGTAAACCCCCCTTACTGTAATTAACCCCAGAACCTACATCCTCAATGATTTGGAATTGCCATCCCTGAGATGCACAAAACAATTCCAAAACTTGTTTTTGTCTGTCTAAATCATCTTTTTGGTTTTGACTGCTAACCCGAGCGTAAGCTATGGTTAAAGCGCCGTTGGGTTTTAAGCCGAGAAGATGAGCTAGGTCATAGCGTCTGTGACCATTAGCGGTGCGTTCGGGTATTAGCTTGCCTTCGGCTTCCCACCGGCGCAAGGTGGAAGCGCTCACACCTTTAAGTTTGGCTGCTTCTGTTATAGTTAATTTTTTCATTTTTGGATTTTAGCATCAGAAATGGGTAATTTCGGTAAGTTTTAGATATATTTTTGTCCCGGTCTGCGGGTTGGGCAAATCCGATTTATGGCAAGAAAGTTTGGTAGGCAGATTTTTTATGGTAAAGTAGTGCGAAAAAGCAAAGTTCTGCATCGCCGTCGCGCCCAACACAGCACAGTGCTTGATTATTACAAGAATTGAGGCTTTAATTGAGCGGTAAAGTTTGATGCAGCAATCAGTGCAAATTATTCGGTGTGATGGCTGCAAATAGCTTGAGTTTATGGAGAAGTTTGGAGGAGGTAGCAGAAGTAGAACTCATAAATCCCTCTTAGGGATGGAAGTTAGCCGATCGAAAACTGTTCCGGTTTGGGCTTTGCTATCTTTGGTGACGAACGGGGTACTGATACTTACAGTCGCTCAACTACTGCTGCGGGGAAACAACTTGACAGAAAGCTTCCAGGCGAATGATGCGGTGACGGCAGAAGTGGCCCAGGAACAAATTGACCAACCGGCGATCTCTGCAAAGGCAGTGCTAGACGTGCCCGTTCCCGGGCCGCGACATAAATGGACTTACCAGCAGTGGGTGACGCAGTTGGGTCGCGAAGCTGAGGCGGTGGCGGCGAATCGACCCTCAAGACTGAGTGTTTTGGCTGGGGATTCTCTGAGTATGTGGTTTCCGACAAAGCTGTTACCAGTCGATCGAATTTGGCTGAATCAAGGGATTTCGGGGGAGACTTCCGTGGGTTTGCTGAAGCGGTTGCAGTTGTTCGATCGAACTGCCCCGGATACGGTGTTTGTGATGATCGGGATTAACGATTTGTTGCGGGGGGCCAGCGACGAAGGGATTTTGGACAACCAGCGGCAGATTATTCGCGATTTGCGGTGGGCTCACCCCAAAGCACAAGTAGTTGTGCAGTCGATTTTGCCCCACAGCGGGGAACAAGCTACTTGGGAAAATCGCGATCGGCTGTTGGCGATTCCTAACAGTCGGATTAGGGCAATAAATCGACGGCTGAAAGAAATTGCTAGTTCGGAAAATGTTTTGTATCTGGATTTGTACCCGCTGTTTGCGGATGCTGAGGGCAATTTGCCAACTGAACTCAGCACAGATGGCTTGCACCTTAACGATCAAGGTTATCTGGTTTGGCGATCGGCCCTGCAACTGTTCGATCAGATGCAGTTGAAAAATGAGTCATGAATCATTAGTTATTAGTCATTAGTCATTAGTCCTTAGTCATTAGTCCTTAGTCATTAGTCCTTAGTCATGAGTCCTTAGTCATGAGTCCTTAGTCATGAGTCCTTAGTCATTAGTCCTTAGTTAGAAAAATAAAGGATGAAGTCCTATTCTCCCCAACTCTCCCCCTCTCCGATTACTGTGTTGTTACTGGCTATGTCAAGTAGCGACTGATACATTAAGAAATATGATAGTTAGCTATTTAGTATAGGGTGATACAGAATAACTGTTTGTACAAATGGTGCAATCCAAAAGGCATAGACCATTAGATTGATAGTTGACGAATTTAGATGAGTCCGGCTATACGAAGTCGGGAGGTTGAGGATTGGGGAATTATCTATTGAAGATTTGTTCCGCTAAAACACGGACTTAAAACCAAATAACTATTGCATCTAAAATCCTCGCATCTAAAATCGGCTCGGTCTTCCCTGAAAATTGCTGAGTATGAAAAGGTACAACTAACGTGATCAAAAAAAGTTTAACGATCGGCATCATGGCGCTGTGGCTGTTAAGCGGGCCGCTGATGGACAATGCCTTAGCTCAAGATGCTGGTGCCGCGGCTGCGGTGGCGCCGAATCCGATCAACAGCGGCGATACGGCCTGGATGTTGGTTTCCTCAGCACTGGTATTGCTGATGACACCGGGGCTGGCGTTTTTCTACGGGGGACTGGTGCGATCGCGCAACGTCCTCAACACCATGATGATGAGCTTGGTGATGATGGGAACGATCGGCGTCACCTGGACGTTGTGGGGGTACAGTTTAGCCTTTGATGTCACCGCCAGCAACCTCAATGATAAAGGGTTTGGTCAAGGGATCGAAAGCTTCATCGGCGGTTTCGACTGGATGTTCTTGAACAACGTCACGGCGGACACCCCAGATCCGATCGGCTACGCACCGACAATACCCCACCAAGTCTTCATGGTTTACCAGATGATGTTCGCCATCATCACTCCAGCCTTGATTTCCGGGGCGATCGTCGAAAGGGTAACATTTAAAACCTATTTCTGGTTCGTGCTGCTGTGGTCTACCTTCATCTACTCTCCTTTAGCCCACTGGGTTTGGGGTAGAGGCTGGCTGGCGGCGATCGGATCTCTGGACTTTGCCGGCGGCACAGTCGTACACATTAGTTCCGGTGTTTCTGCCGTTGTCGCAGCTTGGATGATCGGGCCCCGCAAAGACCACTTGAACAAGCCCCACACCCCTCACAACGTACCCTACGTCTTGCTGGGAATTGGGATGCTGTGGTTCGGCTGGTTTGGCTTCAACGGCGGTAGCGCTTTGGGATCTGGTTCTTTAGCAACAGTGGCTTTTGTCACCACGATGATTTCTGCAGCAGCCGGCGGTTTAACTTGGACAATTGTGGAATGGGTGCTCAGAGGCAAACCGACAGCAGTGGGAATTGCTAGCGGTTTCCTCGCGGGATTGGTGGGAATCACACCTGCGGCTGGATTCGTGCTGCCAGTGGGAGCGCTTTTGATCGGATCGATCACTTCGGTTTGCTGCTTCTTTGCCGTTAGTTTCCGGGCTAAGCTGGGATTTGACGACTCCTTGGATACCTTCCCGGTTCACGGCGTCGGCGGAACTGTGGGCGCGATTCTGACTGGCGTGTTTGCGACTAAAGCCGTTAACGCAGCCGGAAATAACGGGCTGTTTGCCGGGAATCCGGGGCTAATTGTGACCCAGTTTGTAGGCGTTCTAGTTACTTACCTGTTTGCGGCTGTCGGCACTTTTGTGATCCTGAAAATTTTGGAACAGTTTATGGAACTGCGAGTGCCCTCATCTGCTGAAGACCAAGGTTTGGATATCGGCCAGCACGGGGAAGAAGCTTACGGTGAGGATTTCGCCGGCGGTTTCAGTTCGTTTGAATCGAGTTCTCCTTTTGCGCCGAAGAAGGTTTGAAGCTGATTTTCTGTGGGAGTTCGATCGTGCAGAGACTCAGCAATCTTGGTCTCTGCAATTTTTTTAAGTTTTTTTTAACGAACCGCGAAGGCGCGAAGAGCGCGAAGAAGGAAGAGGAAGAAGGGTTAAGATGAGAGAATTATGCGTTTGATGCCTTCTTTGAGGATCGGAACGTTGAAGTTGATCAGAAGGCCTAGGGTGTTTTTGGTCATTTTAAGATAGGAGATAACTTGGGCTTCATGGATGGGAGCTAGCTTTTCGACAGCTTTTAATTCGACAATGAGGATATCGCCAACCAGAAAGTCTAATTGACCTTCGCCCACTGGATAACCTTTGTAAGTGATTGCTACTGGCTTTTTAGGGTGACAAGCTATCCCCCGCATCCGAAATTCAACTTCTAAGGATTCCTGATACACTGATTCTAAAAATCCTGGCCCCAAAAGCCGATGCACCTCAATAGCCGCCCCAATCACTCTATAAGCCAACTGTTCTAGCTGTTCGCCCAATTGTCTCATTCTTCTTTCTTCTTCCTTCGCGTTCTTCGCGTCTTCGCGGTTCATTCCTTCTTCCCTGTCCATGTGTCGATCGTATAAATAGCATATCCCCTCTTCGCTACTGAGCCAATAAGCCCGATCGCACCCCAGGCATTCTAAAATCAAAGGTAATTAACCTAGATTTCTACTCGATACCGCATGGATACTAAAGCTTTTAAACGATCGCTCCAACAGTCGGAAAACTACCACCGCAAGGGTTTCGGACACGAAGCTGAGGTAGCTGGGGTAATGCAGACGGCTTATCAAAGCAGTCTGATCCAGCAAATTCGCGACAATAATTACAGGCTGGAACGCGGCGCAGTCACGATCCGACTCGCTCAGGCTTTTGGGTTTTGCTGGGGGGTGGAACGCGCTGTAGCTATTGCTTACGAGACTCGCCAGCATTTCCCCTCGGAACGGATTTGGATTACTAATGAGATTATTCATAATCCGTCTGTGAATCAGCATTTGCGCGATATGGAAGTTGGTTTTATTGCTGTTGAAAAGGGGCAGAAAGATTTTTCGGTTGTCGATAGTGGCGATGTGGTAATTTTACCTGCTTTTGGAGCGAGTGTCCAAGAAATGCAGTTGCTTAATGATAAGGGCTGCAAGATTGTTGATACTACTTGTCCTTGGGTTTCTAAGGTTTGGAATACTGTTGAAAAGCACAAAAAAAAGGATTACACTTCGATTATTCACGGTCAGTACAAGCATGAGGAAACTGTTGCTACGAGTTCTTTTGCTGATAAGTATTTGATTGTGCTGAATTGGCAAGAAGCTGAATATGTCAGCAATTATATATTGCATGGGGGCGATCGCGCTGAGTTTCTTGCTAAGTTTAGTAAGGCTTATTCTGTTGGTTTTGACCCGGATCGGGATTTGGAAAGCGTTGGGATTGCTAACCAAACTACTATGCTCAAAACTGAGACAGAGAATATTGGCAAGTTGTTTGAAAAAACGATGATGCGGAAGTTCGGGCCGGAGAATTTGAACGAGCATTTTCAGAGTTTTAATACTATCTGCGATGCGACTCAGGAACGCCAAGATGCTATGTTGAGTTTGGTTGAAGAAAAGTTGGATTTGATGCTGGTGATTGGGGGTTTTAATTCTTCTAATACTACGCATTTGCAGGAAATTGCGATCGACAAAACTGTTCCTTCTTATCACATTGATTGTGCGGAGCGCATTTTACCGGGAAATCGGATCGAACACAAGCCTTTGGGGGGAGATTTGGTCGTAACTGAAGGTTGGCTACCGGATGGTAAAATTGTGGTGGGCGTGACTTCGGGTGCTTCTACGCCTGATAAGGTTGTTGAAGATGCGATCGATCGCATTTTCGCGATGAAATCAGCGGCTGCGATTGTGTAATTATATTGTTTCGGCACTGCACTCGGAATCATAATTTTCTCAGTTAATTTTCTCAGTGCAGCGCGAGTGTCTCTTTGCCAGTGCGATCGAGACGCTCGCTCGTAAAAAGATATAATTCCGATGTTAAACTATAGCCTTTCTCAGAAAGATGAGGTACTCATGGGCATAGGGCATAGGGCATAGGGCATAGGGCATAGGGCATACCTCACTACGCTTGAGAACCGCTATAATTTCAACCCCTTAATTCTCCCCAATTACCCGATCGCTCGCATTTCTGATTTCTGATACTATTCACCCGCGTCATCGCTTCTGTGAATTTCTCCCTCCCTCCAAAAGATTATTTTTTAAATAATATATTAAAAATTCGCCTTTTTTTTGGGGGTAAAAAGCTTGACTTGGCTATTTTGATAATGTATTATTTAATAATGGGAATAGTAGCAAAATTTAAATTTATGTCACCACTTCCATTATTTAAAATATACCCCAAAAATCAACTGGAGTCAATAGGTAAAAACTCTTTTCTTTGCGCCGCAATTTGAAACTGCCCAAGGAACAGGAACGATACAAAAATTGATGCAAAAAAAGGCGAATTAAGCTTTGCAGGCTATCCTAGATTGTCTGGTGTCTGCCTGAATCACGAGACGCAAGAGAGCGATTTATGCCATCTCCGACTTAAGGGGGATGCGAAGAGGAGCGAGGCTAAATTAGAAACAAGATCGATCGCACATTTGAGCCTTCAATTTATAGCCTTTAGTCGCCGTCTCTGACCGCCCCCAAAATTCGAGTAGTCCGTATCCAGCTAAAATAAAAAAAAGCAGGACTCGCGTGCCGAGTATTTCATGAAACAATCCCTGACTCGCCAAATCACCGCAGGTATCGGAATGGCCGTGGCGCTGCTGATTTTCAATGCGACTACTTCCTATCGCAATACTCTCAAGTTAGTCGAAAACGAACGCCGGGTAGGCCACACTCACCGAGTTTTAACCGAACTCGAAGCTACGCTTTCCACCTTAAAAGATGCTGAAACCGGACAGCGCGGTTATTTGCTGACGGGAGAAGAACGGTATTTAGAACCCTATCACAGCGCGATCGCCCGCATCAACGAGCAAGTAGTCGAATTGCAGCAGCTAACGGCTGACAATAATCGGCAGCAACAGCGCATTCGCAACTTGAAAATTGCGATCGACTCTAAATTAGCCGAACTTGAAGGAACCATAAATCTGCGACGCCAACAAAAGTTAGAAGCAGCCCTGCGGGAAGTAAAATCCGGTAGGGGAAAGCAAATCATGGGCGGCATTCGGCAGCAGATAGCCACCATGACTGCGGAAGAAACTCAGCTATTGCAGCAGCGTGCCCGAGAATCTCAAACGAGCGCTACTTTGACAATCCTGACTTTTACCGTTGCCACTTTAGTAAATTTCCTGTTGATGCTGTTGGTTTACTATTTGGTGAAGCGCGATCGAACTTTGCGCGACAATGCCGAAATCAAGCAAAATCAACTCTTAGAACAGCTAGAACACGATCGCCACTTCCTACAATTAACCGAAGAACGTTTCCGCCTCGCCATTCTCAACGCACCGCTGCCCATTATGCTGCACGCTGAAAACGGACAAGTTTTGCAAATTAACTGCGCTTGGACAGAACTCTCAGGGTACGAATACTCAGAAATTCCCACAATTGAAGATTGGACAGAAAAAGCTTACCACAACCGCAAATCGCTAGTGCAAGCAGATATCGATCGGCTGCACCAATTAAACACGCGCATTTCTGAAGGCGAATATATGATTGCCACAGCCAGTGGCGAAACTCGAATTTGGGACTTTTATTCCGCACCTTTAGGCGAGCTTTCCGACGGCAGAAGTTTAGTAATTAGTACCGCCATTGACATAACTGCGCGCAAACAAGCAGAAGCAGAAATTCGGATGCTCAACGCTACCTTAGAAAGGCGAGTGGAACTCCGCACAAATCAACTTCAAGCAGCTAACGAAGAATTAGAAGCTTTTACCTATACCGTCGCCCACGATTTGCGGGCTCCCCTGCGGGGAATGCAGGGATTAGCTGAAGCTTTATTAGAAGATTACCGTGACATCCTCGACGAACTTGGTCAAGAATACGCCCAGCAAATTGTTAATTCTGGGCAACAACTAGAAGAATTAATCGAAGATTTGCTAGCTTACAGCCGCCTGAGCCGCACTGATTTATCGCTGCAAGTTTTAGACTTAGAATCTGCTGTGGCCGAGGCAATTGCTATGGTAAAAGCCGACGCTAAATCCAGCCACGCTCAAATCAGTGTTCAATCACCCTTGCCTGCGGTAATTGCCCACCGCGTTACTTTAGTTCAAGTAATCGCCAATCTGCTCACCAATGCTATAAAATTTGTGGAAGGCGTATCACCCCAAGTGGAGATATGGGCCGAGGAACTGGAGCTGCCTCAAGAGGGACAGACAGACAGGGATACAGGGGGAGAATTGGAAAGGGGAACTGTGGGACAGTGGGAGCATTCTCAGTTACTTATGACCAGCCCTCTATTGCCAGTCGGCTTCATCCGTCTTTGGGTAGAAGACAACGGCATCGGTATTGCTCCAGAACATCAAAAACGCATTTTTGGGGTTTTTGAACGGCTGCACGGTATTGAGTCTTACCCCGGAACTGGTATAGGATTAGCTATTGTAAAAAAAGGAGTCGATCGCATGGGCGGTCAAGTTGGAGTGGAATCTCAATTAGGACAAGGCAGTCGATTTTGGATACAACTGAGGAAGCATGACCGAAACGCAGACGATTTTGCTGGTGGAAGATAACCCTGTTGATATTCTATTGATGCAGCGGGCATTTCGCCATGAGACTTTTGCTAATACTTCGCTGCAAATTGTGCGAGATGGAGATGCAGCGGTTTTTTATTTAAATGGGGACGGAGAATACGGCGATCGCGATCGCTATCCTTTACCTGCGATAATTTTACTAGACTTGAAATTGCCCAGGCGATCCGGTCACGAAGTTCTAGTTTGGCTGAGGCAGCAGCCGGAACTAAAACGCTTGCCGGTGGTTATGCTTACTTCTTCTAGGCAAACACTTGATGTCAAGCGCGCTTACGATTTAGGGGTAAATTCTTATTTGGTTAAACCGGTCGGGTTTGCTTCTTTATTGGAAATGATGCAGAGTTTTAGCGAGTATTGGCTCAACTATAGCGAACTGCCGGAACCTAGAGAATTGTCTGGTTTGTAGTAGCCGTTTCCCGGTTTTTATTGCTTGTTTACTCGTTACCAGGCTCTTTCGGGTAACGAGTAAATTAAGTTTCTAGTGAGTAAGCTGTTCTGCCTTTAAATTGTATGTCAAAAACATTTAAAGTCTTGTGGGGAGTAGGGGTTGGGCGTCGCGCCCGCCCTGAATATACAGTTTAAATGCGCGACAGCTTAAGCCCGTCCTGTATCATCTTAAAGGGGCGATTTCTAACATTTTTATGATAATATATATCGCCACTCTAGCTAATAGCAAAATTATTAATTGTTACAGTGCTACACATTTTGGTAATTGACGACAACCCAACAGATAGGCTGCTGGTCAAACGCGAATTAGATCGGCAATTCTCGCAATTGCAAATAACGGAAATTTTTGACGATAGATTATTCGGAGAAGCACTGAATCGAGGGGGATTCCATCTGGTAATTACTGATTACCAACTACGCTGGACGAACGGTTTAGATGTGCTGAAAACTATTAAAGCTAGTTATCCAGAATGCCCGATTGTAATGTTTACGAATACTGGCAACGAAGAAATTGCTGTAGAGGCAATGAAATCAGGATTGGACGACTACATTATCAAGTCGCCGAAGCACTATGTCCGCCTTTGCGTTACGGTTCGCGCAGTGCTCGATCGAGTTGCCGCCTGGGAACGAGTCGCCCGACTGGAAAATCAACTTCATTCTCTGCTAGAACACTTAAATGTCGGAGTTTTTCGAGCGACTTCCGAGGGGCAGCTTTTGGAAAGCAATCAAGCTTTTTTGCGCTTGTTTGATGCCAGCAATTTAGCAGATGTCCAAGGGATTTATCTTCAGAAATTGTTTGTGCAACCCCTAGATTCCGGGGAGTCTCGGTCTCAAAATATCGAAATTACATTTCCTTTGCCAGACGGTCGAGTAAAATGGATTCGGTTTACTCAATATCTCTACAGCGCAGAAGGTGAAAGTACCATTGAGGGATTGGTTGAAGATATTACTGAGCTCAAGCAGGCTGAACTTGCTTTGCGGGAATTTAATGAAACTTTGGAAGAGCGGGTGAGAGAGCGTACTGCTGAGTTAGAAGAAGTTAATGCACAGCTCGAATCGTTTACCTATTCAGTTTCTCACGACTTGCGCGCTCCTCTGCGGGGAATTTCGTTTTTTGCTGAAATGTTGCTTAAAGATAAAGCCAGCGAGTTGGAGGCTACCGCACAGGATTACTTGTATCGGATTAAGGACGCTGCAAGTCTGATGAATAGCTGGTAAAAGTATAGTCGTTTATGACATGGCATGGGAGGCATTAAGTCCCTCCCCTTTCACTTTTACTTTGAGCGGATTGACCCGCCTCGGCTGAACTACGCAGCTCTCTATCCCATTGCTAAACGCATTTGGGATTGCTTTTCTGAGGATATTGTAAGACCCGTTGACATCGGAGTTGATTAATTGACCGATTGATGTTCTGTACAAACCTCTCTTGATTCGCTTACCGCTAAATGCGACATCATCAGTGCCAGTATGCCCGTACAGAGGAATCGGATCTAGATTCAGGAAGTTCGACTTAGATGTGTAAGATTCTTCTTGCACGATCACCTTAATCCCAACCAGTCGAGCTTTGTATTCCAACATCTCAATTAATCGAGCGTGAGGAATACTGACGAAGTTTTGGTTGGTTTGCTTTCCTAAATCAATCTCGGTTTTCCATTGTGCATTCTTGCCAATTACTAGCGTCCCAATTTGTTTGGCGACCAAGATACCGATTATTAGCCGACTGGCGTGATGCAAGTAATTATCGACTTTTTGGTTGCGACAGCGAGTTATGCGCTGAATGCGAGGTGAACTTTTGCGACTTCCTTTCAATTGGGACTGTAACTGTGCTTTACGTTTGTTGTAGAACTGGTTGATTGATTTCAATGGTCGCCCGTTAATCAGGAGAGGGACGAAACCCGGCTGATTTGAAGTTAGCGCCACCAAATTATTCAGTCCTAAATCAATACTAGCTATAGATTTATCGTCGCTGACGGTGGACTCCGGCTCATCATAAATTACCTCAATCACATAGGAATCGCACTTGGGAACCAGTCTAACTTGGCAAATTAGATCGGGTTTCACTTTGGTTTTTATCAAAATTGCCATACCCGAAAGTTTAATAATTCCTTTCTTTAATTGCTGGCTACTAATCGCCTGAACTGTATAGACAAGAATATTCCGACCCTTGACTTTATCTTTATACTTCGGTAGCTTAGGGCGACCAGTAAATTTAGAGGAATCAATTTTGTAAGCTTTAACCGCTTCAAAAAACGATTTCCAATTCTTGTCCAATACCATCAAGATTTGTTGACTGACTTTAGCTGGTAAAGCCTTGTATGCTTGATGAGATTTCATCAAACGGTTCATTGCATTATAGTTGATATAACCCCATCCATAGACAAAACTCTGACGAATGACGTAGTTAGCGGCATTGTAGAGATTCTTGGATTTAAAAGCTAATTCATCAATCAGTGCGAACCGGTGTTCCGTAGATTTAATGATGTGCCTCTCTGCTAGTTGCATTTAAGGTTTCCATCCTTTAAGTCATGTGTTTTTTACTCGACTACTATGATAATATGATACTACTGTTGTTGATTGATGCTTACAAACTTAATGAAGTTTCACAATACTTTAATCGAAAATTTGCTAGAGTACAGCCGCCTCAGCAAAGCTAACTTGCCACTAAAAGCAGTCTCTCTTCATTTAATTGTGGCTCGATCGATCGCGCAACTAGAGGCGGAAATTGCCGAAAAACAAGCTCGGATAACGGTTGTTCAACCCCTACCTACGGTGTTGGCCCATCCTGCTACGCTGCTGCAAGTCTTGACTAACTTGCTTTCCAACGCTCCACCAGTTCGTGCAGCCTGGGATAGAGCCGCAGGTGCGAGTTTATGCAGAAGCTGAGGAAGAATATATCTATCTTTGGGTAGAAGACAACGGCATTGGTATTGCAGAAAGATTTCAAGAGAGGATTTTTGGGTTGTTCGATCGCCTGCACGCTTAAGAAGTGTATCCAGGGACGAGAATAGGGCTGGCGATAGCGAACAAAGGAGTCGATCGGATGGGGGGTGCGATCGGGCTGAAATCGACTCTGGGAATCGGTACCAGCTTCTGGGTAAAATTACGCAAGTGCCAGAGTTGAGGAAGCAAGTTCGGCAACGCGCAGTGAATCGGGATTTAAAAGATGAGGTTCTAGGGAAGAGGGTTTTAACAGCAATATTCTGCTGTAACTCCAAGAATCAATCAACCCGCTTGTGCACACCAGAAGACAGAATAAACAATTAGTATAGTAAAAGTTAAGTAATCTCTTGCACCTTTCCCGCCAGAGCCGGCTTTCTGATCTGTTTGACAACAACTTACTTAATTAATTAATTTGCTTGTGGACAGGCCCCTAAAAGGCCTGTTGAGGATATTACTAGCTTTAAAATATAATAAAATACAAGCAAATACAATAAAATTATTGGCAAGTCTAATTAACCCACCAAGTACATATTTAAATTGTCGAGATTGCTCAATAACATATTGTTAGATTTAAGAATGTTTGCGCCCATACAAAAACTAAAAGGCTAATGGTGTCTATTCTATTAATCGACGACAACCCGAACGATCGCCTGATGATCGAGCGAGAACTGAGAAAAACTTTTCCAGATTTAGAAATTAAGTCCGTTATTGATATCCAAAGTCTCGAACAAATCCTGACTGCCGGGGGTTTTGATATAGTAATTACCGACTACCAACTGCACTGGAGCGACGGATTAACTATTCTCCGCAAAGTTCACAGCCTCTACCCAAATTGTCCGGTAATTATGTGTACTGACAGTGGCAGCGAACAAGTGGCAGTCGAAGCTATGAAAGCGGGTTTGAGCGATTACGTGTTCAAAGGGCGACACTTAAAGCGGCTGGCGGCGGCAGTGGGCGAAAGCTTGAAAAATCAGCAGTTGCGCGAGAAATACGCGAAAACGTCGGCGCAGTTGGCAATTTCGGAGGAAAGGCTGAGGTTGGCGATCGAAGCCTCGAAAATGGGAACTTGGGATTGGAATTTATTAAATGGCGAGGTGGTTTGGTCGGAGGGACACGAACTGTTATTCGGGCTGGAAAAAGGCAGTTTTGCGGGAACTTACGAAGCTTTTTTTAGCTGCATTCACCCGGATGACCAGGCCTCGATCGCCCGGGCTGTTACCTTGGCTTTAGAAAACAAAATAGAATACCAATACGAATTTAGAGTCATTTGGCCTGACGGCAGCTTGCACTGGATCGCGAGTAGGGGCAAGTTTTTTGATGATGATACGGGTAAATCGGTGCGATCGAGCGGGGTGGTTTGGGATATTACCGATCGTAAATTATCGGAAGCCCGGGTGCAAGAAAGCGAGGAAAACTTGCGCTTTGCCCTAGAAGCAGCTAATACGATCGCTTTTAGCTGGGATGTGGCATCCGGGGAAGTCCGCCGTTCGCCCAATGCCGAAACACAGATGGGTTTGGGCCCAGACAGCACCTTTGGTACTTTTGAGCAAAAAAAGAATACGGTGCATCCAGAAGACCGCGAAAGCTTTTTGGCAGATTTGGATGCCGCACTCAGCGGGACGGGAGTCTACGAGTCGGAATACCGCCACGTGCGCCCCGACGGCTCAGTGATTTGGCTTCACGACAAAGGGCGGGTGGTTTTTGACCCATCGGGCACACCCCTTCGGCTGTTCGGCGTGGCGATCGACATTACGGATCGCAAACAGTTAGAATACGAGCGCTCGCGCGCGTTGGCCCGCGAGCGCTCGTATTTGCGCCGCCTGCAAAAGTTAACCTCCGCGTCAGTTGCTATCAACTCCACGCTGTCGGTGGCAGAAATACTTCAGTTAGCTGCCGATAGCGCCCGCCAAATTCTGGAAGTCCACCAGGTAGCGGTCAACCTCAACCCGGCGGCTAACTGGGATGCGGGAATTAGCAAGTTTTCCATGTCAGAAAAATACGCCGCGTGGCAAGATTACTGCGAAGAACCAGACGGTACGGGCATTTACCAACAAGTTTGTCAGCAGCAACAGGCGATGCGAATGACTCAAAGCGAGTTAGAGGCTCACCCGGCCTGGCGGGAGTTCGGCAAGGCTGCAGGGAAGCGCCCGCCGATGCGGGGCTGGCTGGCTGTACCGCTGACGGGTCGGGACGGCAGAAATCTGGGATTGATTCAGTTGTCGGACAAGTATGAGGGGGAGTTTGCCGAAGATGATGAAACTATTTTAATGCAGTTGGCTCAGGCTGTGTCGGGGGCGATCGACAATGCCCGACTTTACGAGGAATCTCAGCAAGCAAATCGAATGAAAGATGAGTTTTTGGCAACTCTTTCTCACGAGTTGCGATCGCCCTTAAACGCGATTTTGGGCTGGGCGCAACTGCTGCGGCACCGCAGTTTTAGTCCGGCTGCTACTGGGCGAGCTTTAGAAACGATCGAGCGAAATGCTAAATTGCAAACTCAATTGATTGATGATTTGCTGGATATTTCTAGAATTATTCGCG
This sequence comes from Microcoleus sp. D2_18a_B4, assembly GCF_036702475.1. Classification (NCBI taxonomy): domain Bacteria; kingdom Bacillati; phylum Cyanobacteriota; class Cyanophyceae; order Oscillatoriales; family Microcoleaceae; genus Microcoleus; species Microcoleus sp. D2_18a_B4. The sequence continues at coordinate 91,460 of NZ_JAUBTL010000017.1, read as the reverse complement.
GCAAGTTGACTTTGAATCCTTGTGCGGTAAATTTGATTTCGATGGTGGAAGCAGCGGTGAATACGGTGCGGTTGGCCGCCGATGCTAAGTCGATCGATTTACGGTTTGCAATTGTAGATTTGGGCTTGGAGACTGCAGAGTTTTCCGAAGCCGGGGAGATTTCTGGCAATCCTGAATCTCCGTTAAATCCGAAATTTTGGGTATCAGGAGACCCCGGCCGCTTGCAGCAAGTGATTTGGAATTTGCTGACGAATGCGATTAAGTTTACGCCGCGCGGGGGGCGAGTTGAAATCCGGCTTTCGAGAGTTGATTCGGATGTTGAGTTGGCTGTTACCGACACGGGAATTGGGGTTGCACCGAATTTTTTGCCTTACGTGTTTGAGTCTTTCCGCCAAGCGGATGCTACGATTACTCGCAATTATAGCGGTTTGGGGCTGGGTCTGGCGATCGTCCGGCAGTTGGTGGAACTCCACGGCGGCACGGTTTGGGCGAGCAGTCCGGGACTGGATATGGGATCGACTTTTACTTTCCGTCTCCCTGCGATGCAGGTAAATTCGATCGCCGGCGAGGAAGCGCAGGTTTTGGCTGGCGCTGGTAATTTACTGGGAGTTAAGGTTTTGCTGGTTGATGACGAGGTTGATTCGCGGGAATTTATGAGGTTTGTCTTGGGGGATTCCGGGGCCACTGTCAGGGCTGCATCGTCTGCTGCTGAGGCGTTTGAGGTGGCTTCGCAGTTTGAGCCGGATGTTGTGGTCAGCGATATCGGAATGCCGGAGGAAGACGGCTATTCGCTGCTACGAAGGCTGCGTTCTTGGAACACGCAGACAGGGAAATTTTGGGCGATCGCTCTGACGGCTTATGCTAGGGATGAAGACCGCGATCGTGCTTTTGCTGCGGGTTTCGATCGGCATCTGTCTAAACCTGTGCAACCCGATGTGTTGGTAGAGACTATAGTCAAGTTGAGGCAGCAAGGGCTAACAACATAAAAAATTCTATTAATAAATGGTAAATGGTAAATGGTAAATGGTAAATGGTAAATGGTAAATGGTAATTGGTAATTGGTAATTGGTAAATGGTAAATGGTAAATGGTAAATGGTAAATGGTAAATGGTAAATGGTAAATGGTAAATGGTAAATGGTAAATGGGAATTGTGTTTGTAGTGGCGACTTTAATCCTCGTAAAACTCGCTCGTACTTGCCTTCCTCACTACCAATCTATAATGCTGATTTTACCGGACACCACCTGATTAACCGGACTGGATATCGACGGAATCGCTCAACTGAGAAATATAAAAATTTGTATTTTTCAAACTCTTCAACTTCTGCTTGTGGGGCTTTGCTTCTAGCCCGCCTAAAATATGCAATTTCTATGCCGATTAGGTGATTGGTTTGTGTTAATATGCTAAAATATCCAACAACCACGCGGTAATAATTAGGTGGACAAACTTCAAACAGATATAGAGGCAATTTACTCTCAAATTGAGGAATTGCGCCTGGAACGCCAGCAGCTTAGTATTGCCGATGTTGTCCCAGCCGGTGATTCGCCCCAAGCGATCGCCGATGCTTATCGTCGTCACGCGAGGGAAACAGCACAAGTGTCGGCAGAAGTCAAGGGTATAGATGACGCGATCGCGGCTCTGTCTGCTCAACTAAGTCAGAAACAGCAGCAGTCGGTAAAGTTGCAAAGAATCACTCCGATGGAGGAGCAAGTTGAAGAAGGAAGATTACTAGCTCAGGGACACGCGGAACGGATTAATGAACTGGCGGCGGAACTGGCGGCGGAAGTGAAGGGACTCAAAGCCATCGCCGACCAAATTAGTCCCAGCTACTGGCAGGTTTATTACAAGCCTTTTATTACGGGTTTTAAGAGTATTTCAGTTCCCTACGTGCGATCGGACGGGGATGTTTGGACTATTGTCAATCGAGTAGTTTAGAGAGGCTGCGGGAGCAGAAATAATCAGCGCTCAAGACATTTTTTTCCTGTCCCTATTCCTCTACCTCAACCTCGCAGCAATTGCTTAATAGTCCCGACCAATTCTTGAGGGTGAAATGGCTTGGCGATGTAAGCGTCGGCTCCTTGTTTCATTCCCCAATAGCGATCGAACTCTTCGCTTTTGCTCGAACACATTACCACCGGCAAATTTTGGGTTTTAGGGTCGCTTTTGAGCCGGCGACAGACTTCGTAGCCGTTCATCCGGGGCATCACGATATCCAGAACGACTAAATCTGGGCGGTTAGCCTTGATTTGCTCTAGAGCTTCTACGCCATCACTCGCTACGGTGACGTTGAGTCCTCTACCTTTGAGCAAGTCGGCGATCATCTCCCGCAGAGTGACGCTATCATCAACAACCATAACTGTACTCATAGAATAATCCCTACCAAGTTTCTGGGTTGAAACGTTCTCATTAACGTTTACACTAACGTTCACCTTCAAAGGTGTCTTTTCCTGATTGAGATTGCGCTCTGCTAAATGTAGTTTACCCACTTTTGCTGATTTCTCAATCATTTTCTGAGTAATTTCGGCCAAATTTAAAGTTCCGCGCAATCTCGGTTGACACAGGAGGCTATGTCCGTTAGTCTATCATTTTCTTTCTCAAATGGTACTATTATCAAAAAATCAGGGTATAGCTTGGTTGTGCGTTTCCGGTTGAGGACGGCGGCCCTCGGCTGCCTGCATCAACGGGAGCATCTCAATGAAAGCAGCCCTCCGCTAGAAATTGGAGTTTTGAGGCAGAAGGCAGGAGGCAGAAGGCAGGAGGAAAGAGGAAGAAGGAAAGAGGAAGAAGGAAAGAGGAAGAAGGAAAGAGGAAGAAGGAAGGAGCTAGAAGAAGTTTTTTTACAAATATGAGATGCTCCCTGCATCAACATTTGTCTAATTAGGATTTTTCGTACCTAAAGCCGATAGTTTTTGGTCGTAGAGCGTGTCTAAAACGACCGGGCGCTGGCGGTAGCTGTGACCGGTGTTTTTGCAGCCGTTAGCAACGATTCCCAAGACGGAAGCTCCAGAAATTTTTAATTCTTCTAAAACTTTGCGAACTTGCGATCGGTCTGTTTGCCCAATTTGGACGACCATAATCGTAGCGTCTGTGCGAGCTGCGATCAAGTGGGTGTCTGCCAAGCCTGCTACTGGCGGGGTGTCATAAATTACTAAGTCAAAAAATGCTTGAAATTGCTCCATTAGATACTGCATTTTTTTGGAAGAAAGAAGCTTGATCGGATCGGGGGGAATTTGGCCTGCGGTGAGTACGAACAAATTTTCTTGGTTCGGGGCTCGTTGAATCGCGTCGTTGAGGCTGAGATCCGTGGAGATGGCATCGCCCAGGCCACGCACGTTTGGGAGTCCTAACTTAGCGTGCAGTTGCGGGCAACGCAAATCTGCATCTACTAACAATACTCGCTGTCCGACTGCTGCTGCTGTGGCTGCTAGGTGCAAAGCTACTGTAGATTTGCCGTCTCCGGCTACGGCTGAGCCGACTAAGAGCGATCGAATTGCTGTGCCTGCACTCAGCAAGTGAATGTTCGTGTATAGCGATCGAAATGCTTCTAAAAATTGATAGTCCAAGTCGCTCAAAATACTTTGCCCCCCGCTCATCGGACCAGTATGTCTAGCTTCGGCCGGTTCGACTACTTCCACTTTCGAGTTCGATCGAGCCGATGTTAGTTTCCTCTGTCTAGCTGGCGGTCGGCGCTTGACTTTCTTTGTAAACGGAATCACCCCGAGTATTGGCAATCTTGTGGCCATTCTGAGTGATTCTGGAGTGTGGAACACAGTATTTAGTACCTCTACGAGCAAGCCGACTGCTATGCCAAGCAGACTGCTTAAAATTACTGCCAGCGCTAACTGTTTTCTGGTTTGTTTGACGGTAGCTGTTATGGGGTTGCCGAATTTGTCTAGCGGAATTTGCGGAGGATTTATCAGCACCCAGGGTATTTGCTCCTGAGCCGCATCAATCCGCAAGGCTTCTCGTTTTGCCAAGAAGTCCGACAAACTCTTAGTAACTACTTGCAGTTCCCGCTGTAAATTGTCGTATTGTCGGGTTGTAACTGAAAAGTTTCTAATTTTTTGGTTGAGAGCATTTTGCAAAGCGGTCATTTCGCGATCGCGCGCTTCAATTTCTTTGATTTGCGTCTCTAAATTTCCCATCACCACTTCTTTTGCTTGTTGAGTGGCGGTTAAAATCAGTTCTTCCCGACTTTTTCGCAGCGCTAAAACTGGCAAACTGTCTTCTCTGTACTGAGCTGATTTTAATGACAATTCTGAGTCTATTCTCTGAATTTGACCTAAGAGTCCGCCGTAAGCTTGTCCTTGGGTCATCAGCAGCCCCTGGGGATTATTTTCGTTGAGTAGTTTTTCATAGCTTTGGTAGAGGTTTCGCATCCCTTTTAGCTGAACTCTAATTTCTACTTGCTTGCCCCGAATGCTTTGAACTTGTTCAGACAGAGATCTTCCCTCTAGCTGGGGTTCAAACAAGTTGCTCTGCTGCCGCAGTCTTTGGACTTGCAATTGCAGAACTTCTACTCTTTCTCGGAGCTTGGGCAGCTCCGCATCTATAAATTTAATACCTTGATTAATGCCCGTCAGCCGTTGCTGCAAGCTGTAATCTAGATAAGCTTTTGAAATTTTATCCAATACCGTGTAAATTTTTTTTCGGTTTGAATCTTTGTAACGAACTTGTAAAATTTTTGTGCCTTGCTGTTTACCATCTTTCGTGTAGCTGATGCGGTTGATCGACATTTTTGAGTTCAGTTCGCTATAGCTCATTTTGGGATACCAAGCCCGCAATTCCTCAATCACTGGCTGCATCATTCTGGGACTTCGCAAAATCCTAATTTGGGTTTCGTAGTCTAGTAGGCTAATTCCTTCTATATTAATTCTTGCTAAGTCGGCAGCTTGGGTGTTGTTTAATTGTTTGGATAGCAAACCTTCAGCCGTGGCTGGTTCTACCAACAAGGAAAAGGAGCCTTCATACTCGATCGTAATCTGTTTAGACGTGAGGACGATCGCTGTTCCTGCCAGGGCGCTCAAAGCAATTGTGGCTGCTGCCATGACCAGGAAGCGACGGCGCACGACGCCTAACAGCCAGGACAAGTCTAGCTTTTCTTCTTCTCTCTCCTCTACGAAGTGATCTCTGTAGTTCTGAGCAGATAACTCCGGCAGTTTGCCATTCGATTTGGGTGTGAAGGGTTGGTAATCTTGTCTGCTATCCATATTCAGCCTGGGTATTTTTGAGGTTGATATTTTTGAGGTTGATATTTTTGAAGCGGCCAGCTCGCGGCTGGGTAATCTTATTGTTTAGTTTATTCTAGCCTTTGCCAGGAATTATCCACCTCACCCGCCGCCTTCTTACCTGAATAAAAAGCGGAGAACGTTTATAAAATTTAACACTCCCGTAGCTGGCCCGACAGGTCCGATTACAGCGTTCATGCGATCGACAAAATCGACGAGACCCCTGCGAGATACGATAATCATGTCGTTGTTGCGAAGTTGAGGATTGGTTTCTTCGTTAATTCCTTGAGTTAAATTGACTTCGATCGTCCGTTTAGTAGCTGTACCGTCGTTATTGAGGCGGACTAGCTCAACTTTATCCCTTCTAGCTCTGGTATTCTCGTAGCCAAAAAATCCTCTGGAAACTAAAGCTTGATTCAGTGTGGCATTAGCTGGGAGCCTCAAGGGATCGAGGGATGTTCTGAGTTCTCCTACTACAAAAACGTTAATGCCAGTGGGAGCAAAGTTAGTGCTCGCGAGTACGCCAGCTTCTGCAGGGTTGACGATCGTAGCTTTGGGCACGATGATCGTGTCTCCCTCCTGGAGGATGGTATCTTGGGCGCCGTCGCCGGACTCTAGGAACTGCCACAGGTTGACTGGGATAATTTGTTCGCCTCTTCTGGTGACGCGCCGCACTTGGATTTGCCGGATGTCGGCATCGGAGGTGATGCCGCCGGCTAGCTGAATGGCCCGGATGACGGTGGGAAAACCTTCGCGGCTGAGGTCGTTTGTGGTGTTCCCGCCGATCACGACGTAAGCCCCAGGGCGGGTGACTTGGCCAACGATGGAGATCGATCGAGGTTTTTCTGGGGGTGGCGAAAAGTTAGCCGTCGCAAATTGACGAGCTTCTGCTTGGTTGAAGTTGGCGACTGTGGGAATCACGATTGTGTCTCTGTCTTGCAAAATGATGTCTTGAGAGATGTCTCCTTCTTGCAAGAATTTCCACAGGTTGACGTTGAGCACTTGATCGGGGCCGTCTCGTTGGGGACGGCGGACGCGGATGTTGCGGATGTCGGCGACACCCGTGACGCCTTCTGCGAGTCTGATCGCTTGGGTGACGGTGGGGTACTGGACACTCGGCGAGGCTCCCGGCCCGGGAGTTAGGGTAATGGTGAAGTTTCCGGGCCTGGTGACTTCTCCGATGACGCCGACGTTGAGGGGGCGGGCGGCGACGAGGCTGACTGTGACTATGGGGTCTTTGAGGACGCGGCGGTAGGCGTTGCGGATGATGTTGGTGGCTTCTACTAAGGTGCGGCCCCGGATGGAGACCAAGCCGATCAGGGGTAGGTTGACTGAACCGTCGGAAAGGACTTCGTAGCCGCGGCTGAGTTCGGGTACTTCGAGTATTTCTACTTGGATGCGATCGCCGCCGCCGAGTTTATAGCTTTCCGGCGATCTCCTAACGGGCGCAACGGTCTGGGCTTGGTCTGCGCCTAGCGGGATGGGAAGTTGTGCCGGGGTGCTTCTGGCGTCAGCGATGACAGTGGAAGCAAACAAGACAACACCCACAACCGACGGGGCTATCTGTCTTGGAAAATGGGTGTTAACCATACACCACCTAATTTTATTGACTATGATTTATACAAGTGTAGCCTTTTTAGTGATCGGCAAAAAGCTCATTATTTTAAGCGATCGCCGAAAAAAGGATGCTGTATTTTTGCTTTATGCCTAATTTATGTGTTAGCGTGGTTGCGGGTTGACGGCTATATTTTATATCTATATAATTTGATATTGTTGGTGATAAAGGAAAGCAATTATGAATCAACCAGTGTCTCTACCCAATATGCTGAGAGAGCTGATTTTAGGTAGTTCTTCATTGACTTTGATGCTAATTGCTCTAGTCGGGATGGCAACTATACTATTATTTCAATTTTCTAGCTATAAAAAAATCGGTTTGGCTTTAGAAAAAAGCTTTGCTGGTCTTTATATTTTTATCTCTCCCTTTTTGATCCAACCTCCTTTTAATTACTTGCATTTTGTTAATTTGAAAGCTCCAGACGGTGGTATATTAAAACTAATACCTTATTTTTTTTACCCCTGGGTAGTATTAATTTTGATTTCAAGAATTAAAATCTTTATGAGCAATTTCATAGATATTTTTGCCAAAATATTGAGAATGAATCCTTTCTTTTTACTTTATATATTACTTCCCTTACTGTCTACATTATGGTCTCTAGTTCCTGAAGAAACGCTAAGAGCAAGCCTAGCTTTTTCAGGATTTACTGCTTTCGGGTTTTACATTGCAGCCCAATATAAATGGGAGGATTTATCTCGTTTTTGGCGGTGGGGATACACGGCGATCGGTTTGGCAAGTTTTGTAATGGAACCCCCTGGAGCAGGCGATTTTGTTGGCTTAACCCAATCTAAAAATTCTTTGGGGGGAGTCTTAGCTCTCTGTACGGCATTTTGGTATTTGCATTATTTTCAAGGAGCTAAAACTCAGAAAGATCGCTGGATTGCTTTGGGAATGATGTTCTTTTCATTTTACCTAGTAAGGGCTAATAAATCGAGCGCGGCTCTAGTGATTACAATCCTATTAATAATTGCAGTGTCGTCACTAAACTTTCTAAAGAAATTAAGTTTTCAGTGGGCCTTTACTGCGATTATATGTTTCCTGGTCGTCAGCATAATTATGACTGTTTTTGTAGTAGACAACCTAGAGGATATTATTGTAGGTGGCTTAGGCAAAGACTTGACTCTAACTGGGCGGACAGAATTCTGGCCGCAGTTAATGGCTGCGGTCAATCAGCGCCCCTGGTTTGGCTACGGATACGATGGATTTTTTCAACAAGATAAGTTAGGAGCGGGTACTCCTGCTTATTTTATTTATACTCCTAATGGATTTCAACCTAAAAATCCTCACAATGGCGGGCTCGGTATCTTGTTAGCCTTCGGTTGGCCGGGATTAATCTTAATGATGACTTCCTTGCTGCTCAATTTAGCTTACGCAGTTCGGTATTTGAGTCGTAGCACCCTGGAAGAAGCGGGAATACCTATTTGTTTTCTAGTGTCTATTATTATAAGCAACATCACAGAAAGTTATATTATAGAGATAGCAAATCCTTGGCTGAGTTACGCAATGTTGACGGTTCGACTGGCGATAGATAATGCTAACAATAGTTCTAACAGTAGCACCAGTAGCCCTCAAAGGCGTTCTTTAGCTGGCACTGTCCATTGAAGTAAGCATTGGGCGGACCGTGGGTCAATTTGGGGAGCATCTCATATTTGTAAAAACACTTCTTCTGGCTCCTTCCTTCTTCCTCTTTCCTCCTGCCTCCTGCCTCGTGCCTCCTGCCTCCAAACTCCAATTTCTAGGTGGGCTGCTTTCATTGAGATGCTCCCTCAAGTTGTGATATGTTGTTATAGGATCAACCAGTCTAATTTTGCGAGATTGCCGACCCTGCCAGAACTGCGTTTGTGTTTTGTAAAGATTTAAAATATTCTGATGCTAGATAAGTTAACTGCGGTCAGTAAAAGGCTCGGCCCTAATCTGCGCCAGGTACTCAGCAACATAGCTTGGCTGTTCACTGACCAAATCTTGCAGATGGGTCTAGGTCTGTTTGTCGGCCTTTGGGTGGCTCGCTATCTGGGTCCGACACAATTTGGATTGCTCAACTACGCGATCGCCTTTGTGTCGCTGTTTAGTTCGGTGGCAACGATGGGGTTGGGTACTCTGGTAGTGAGGAATATCGCTCGCGACCCAGAATGCAAAAATGAGACCCTGGGAACTGCCTTCGGAATGCAATTTACTGGTGGCTGCATCACTTTGTTGTTAAGTGTCACGGTGATTGGGCTACTCAAGCCCAACGACACTCTGACTCGGTGGCTGGTAGGTATCATCGCTGCGGGAACTATCTTTAATGCTTTTGAAGCAATCAATTTTTGGTTTCAGTCCCAAATCCAGTCAAAATATACAGTGTTGGCTAAAAATTCAGTATGTTTTTTAGTTGCTGCTGTCAGAATTGGGTTAGTGACAATTAAAGCTCCCCTGCTTGCCTTCGCCTGGGTTCGATTGACAGAGGTCGCATTGGTAGGAATCGCTTATGTATATTTTTATAAGCTTACGGGCAATAAAATTAAGGATTGGCACTTCAGTTGGGAACGGTGTAAGGAACTGCTATCTGAGAGTTGGCCGATAATTTTGTCGGGATTGGCAGTTTATCTGTACTCAAAAACCGATCAGATAATGCTCGGTGCGATGAATAAAAATGCAGAACTGGGCTATTATGCTGCAGCTGTTAAAATTTCGGAAATCTGCGATTTCTTGCCGATGATCATATCCAGCTCTATTTTCCCCAAATTAGCGAATTTGAGAAAGACAAATTATGAAGAATATCTAAATAAATTTCAAATTTACTCGGATATTATGATATTTTTCTGGTTGGGAGTTGCCATACCGATATCATTACTTTCTCCCTGGATAGTGCATCTACTTTACGGGGAAAAATATGCGAAGTCAGCAGCGGTACTGGCTCTCTATGTTTGGGCGCAATTTGGCAGTAACTTTGGAGTAGCACGGAGTACATATTTGAACATAGAAGGTCAGTTGCGCTACGGTCTTTACTTGACTGTAGTCGGATCTATTTTAAATGTAGGGTTGAACTTTTTGCTGATTCCTAAGTATGGAGCTTTTGGAGCAACGGCGGCTACTCTGATAACTTATTTTTACGTGATTATATTAGTCAATTTCTTGATTAAGGAATTGCGGCCTTTTGGCAATTTCATCTGGCGCTCCCTTAACTTATACAAGGCAGCTTGTAGAATCAGAGGATTAGTAAAGTGATTCAAATTAAACCGAAAATCGAACAGCGATCGAATTGCCCCTATTGTGGAACAGAACTTAATCCCCAAAATGTTGTGTGGCACGGTATCCACATTGTTCTAGACTCTAAGTGCGAGGGATGTGGCAGCGAGATAATCGACGATTTGAGAGTAGGTCATGGAGTGAAAAACTACATCCAAGTTAATTTAATAAAAGGAGAAATTTTTGCAGCCGATGCTTACAAGAAGGAATGGTTAGGCCAACCATTACTTAATTCACTCCAAAATCCTCAACCGGAAAAACTTGAGATTGTAAAAGAAATTTTTAAACCCTGCAATCGGGTAATTATCTTAAACTGTATCGATCATCTTTATGGTCACTCTCTGCTCAAGTTGCTCAATGCACAAAGGCATTTAGAATGCAACTCTGACCACGGGTTAGTTGTGATAGTTCCTAAGTTCTTAAGGTGGATGGTTCCTGATGAAGTGGCAGAAATCTGGACAGTACCTATTTCTTTAAAAAATGGTCAAACTTACTATCCCAGCTTCGCCGAGTTTGTTGAAGAAGAAACTAAACGCTTTGATGAAATTTATGTCAGCGAAGCTCATTCTCATCCCAGTCAGTTCGACATCACGCGCTTTACTAGAGTTCCCAAACATAACTTTGAGAACAAAGAAATAAAAATTACTTTTATTTGGCGCGAAGATCGTTTATTAGTTAACCGTTTGCTGTTTCGAGTGCTTAGAAAAATCGATCAAAAAGCAATGTCACTGCGATTGCAAAATTTAAAAATTCAGCAGTTATTTGAGAATATCAGGTTGCAAGTACCAGAAGCAAAATTTGCCGTAGCTGGTTTGGGGACAAAAACTAAGTTTCCAGAATGGATTGAAGATTACAGAGTGGATAGTTTTAATGAAAAAGTTGAAAAGGAAATATGCGGTCTTTATTCACAAAGCCGCTTAGTAATTGGTCTTCACGGCTCTAATATGTTGCTACCTTCGGCTCATGCTGGTATGACAATTGATTTGATAGATGAGCGTTGGGGGAACTTTGCCCAAGATATTTTATACCAAGAACGTGACCCGAGAATGGCTAGTTTTCGCTATAGATTTTTGCCATATCAGACTAGCAATGATACACTGGCATTCATAGCGGCTGTGATGGTTCTGAATTGGTCTAAGTTTAAATCCCAGATGACTGCTGATGTTATATAACCTCGGGCTCATTAGAGATAATACCGAACCCGCTAGCATTCAACTATTTTCCGTGTTATAAATATGGATAAATTTGTCAATGTTGTGAAAATCTTTGACATTTTTTCTCAACCATTTTTCATCATTGTCCCACCACTTAAACTTCAGCAGAAAATCAATCTTTTGTTCATCAAACCTATAGCGAATAAGTTTTGCCGGAATTCCTCCATATATAGCATAAGGTGGCACATCTTTTGTGACAACGGCTCCGGCTGCGATAATGGCTCCATCACCAATAGTTACACCATCTACAACAATAACATTTGAGCCAATCCAAACATCATTGCCGATATGGACAGTTTTTTCCTCTTCCTCAAAATATTTTTGGTCTACAAAGGTTGTCCCTACTAGCATCTTTGGCGAATAAAATATCGGATGGCTGGAAACAAAATTTCCCACAGGATGTACGCCTAAGCGAATGATGCAGTTTGGCCCTATCGAACAAAAATTGCCGACAACACCATTGAAAATTCGCGTATTATCGCGCACATAAGTGTAAGAACCAATGACAGAACCTTCTATGGCTACACGACTAGACACACTAACATTGTGACTGATAGTTGAATTTGTAACCAAAGCCATATAGTCTTGATAAAAATTATTATATTTAAACTTGTTTTTCCACCAATTGACTAAAAATCGCAGATATTCAGTGATTGGATTTTTGAGTAGAGAACTGAGAAATGTTGAGATTTTAGACATGGTTACTAATTACTTAGTGAAGGTTAAATATTGTGTTCCCACATAGCTTATTTAATTTTTTCTTGATGCGCCTGATTAATGGGGGATGATAATCATAAAATGTATCTTGAGTGAATTGATCCGCTACAAAATTTCGGATCGCGTGGTTGGGATGCCTTAAAGGAAAGGTCATTGCTTCCGTTGGCATATTACTGTATATACTATCTTCTCCTGAAGTATGGGTGGCTTGACTGCCAAATCCAATATTAGAAATTAAATTGTTTTCTGGAATAATAGCAAGTCCATTTTGAACCCAACAAGTAAAAAGCCATCTAAAAAACCAATTGTTGACAGTTCCATCATAGGAAACTTGAAAAGCACTATCCCAAACTTTTACAGATTGAGGATTAGCTAATAAATTTTCGAGAAAACCTGCTTCCCGAAGTTGAGGCCATAACTTCATGTCAACATCATAGTATTGCCATGCTCTGCGCCAAGTCGCCCATCCCCAACAGTTACTAAAACGGGAAAAATAGTAACTGTCTTCTGTTCTTTTTCTCCCAAATTGTAAATTTACGCCAGCGATTGACATAATCCGTTTGTCATCTCGATAATGCTCTAATAACTGCTCACAAAAAGGGAAGAAGTTCGGGTGGGGCAAACAGTCATCTTCGAGTATAATTGCTTCTTCTACGGTATTAAATACCCAGTCGAAACCGCTAGAAATGCGATCCCTGCAACCTAAATTAATCTCTGAATAATTTTTCAGAACTTCACAGTCCCAATCGACCAGATCGATAATTGCACGTACAGCGGCGCACTTTTCAGCTTCCCCAGGTTTGTGGGCACGAGGGCCGTCAGCAATTACTAACAGCTTAGGGGGTTTAACTTGTCGAATCGCCTCGAAGACTTTTTCAGTAGTATCCACTCGATTGAAAACCACAAAAACAATGGGAGTTTTTGTATGATAATGTGGCATTTAAACTGTTCAACTCCTATGAGTATAAATATTTTTGCTTAGTAGAACTCATCAATATTATGAATGTGCTAGGAAGCTGGCCGGCTTCGCTTGTTAACTTAAGTTCTCAATTCCAATTTATCACCAAAAAGTTCGCGGGTCAACTATAATACAGCAATAGTTTACCCAGACAGACTTCTAGGACTGCCGCTCTTAAACTCTAAAACCTTGATACCCCCTCCCCGTTGCCCAAGTGGGGAACTCTTAAAGCCCCATTGTGAAAGGGGGGGGAGCGACTGCGTAAGCCCTAATTTCATTTTTGTAGCGACGGTTGCAACCGCCGAGCCAGTGGTAAAATAAAACACTGTTACTTTTAGCCTTACCTATCGTTAAAAGCAGCAAAATTGGGAATAATGAACCGTACTAAGATCGCCGCCCTTTTAACTTGCTTCAACCGCAAAGAGAAAACATTAGCTTGCTTAGAGGCACTTTTTAACCAGGCACTTCCAGCCAATGTAGATATTTGTGCCTATATAGTCGATGATGCCAGCACCGACGGTACCACCGATGCAGTCCGTCAAATCTATCCTCAAGTCAAGATTTTTTCCGGCGATGGGAACTTATTTTGGAACGGGGGAATGCGTGGGGCTTTCAGCGAAGCAATGAAAGATGATCCTGACCACTACCTATGGTTAAATGATGACACTCTTATTTATCGAGACACCGTAAGTGTATTGCTAGAAACCACTCAAAAATTATCAGAAAAAGGGGAAACCAAAGCCATCGTTGGCGGTTCGACCTGCGACCCCGAAACGGGTAAAACAACATACGGCGGTCTTGTGCGAAATAACCCTTTGCACCCCTTCCGATATGGTATCCTAGAACCAACAACAGAGCCTCAGATGTGCGATACTATGCACGGCAACTGCGTATTAATTCCCCGCAGTGTTGTGCAAAGGGTCGGCAACCTCGACCCGGCTTTTGTCCATTATATTGGCGATTGGGATTATGGTTTACGAGCCAGGCAGAAAGGATGTACAGTTTGGATTGCTCCTGGCTATTTAGGCACTTGTGCTCTCAACCCCCAAGTGACTAAAACGGCTGCTGAGAATTTAAGCGAAGGATTAGATAAAATGAGCAAACCGAAAGGTTTATCATTCAAAGATACTACCCTGCAACCGGCTCAAGAGTGGAAAGTATTTACTCAGCGACATGGTGGCTGGTTGTGGCCAATTTATTGGCTGCTACCTTATCGCAGGTTAGTTTTGCTGTCAGTGTTGAGTAAACTGGGATTGACTAAAAACAAAACTCAAGGTGAATAGGATGGTTGATAGAAATGAACTCCGCATTGCTTGGCTTGTCCCGGAAGTGGAACTGGGAGCTTACTGGCAGCCTGTTTTGAGGGAATTTACAAAAATTTTTAAGAATACTGTATTTTATACTGGTCGTGTTTGGTCTGGGTTCGATCCGACCCTGCCGGGAGCATCGGCAATTCAGTTGGTAGGGGAGACTAAATTTGTCGAGACGGAAAAGATAGAAACAGGATACGATCGCGGATTCATTGTAGTATCGCCTAGTATTATCGGCTATTTGCTAAAATTTAGACCTCATGTGGTCTTTCCCCAAGCTTTCTCTTTGTGGACTGTAATTGTTGCGTTTTTAAAACCGCTACTGAGGTGGAAAGTTGCGATCATTTACGATGGTAGTTCCCCAAATACAGACTTTCGAGATTCCAGTGTTAGGACATTTGTGCGCCGCATCCTTGTGCGGTTTGCCGATGCTTTTGTTGCCAATAGCAATGCGGGTAAAAAATATCTGATGGAAGTTCTAAACGTACCGGAGGATAAAATTTTTACCCGAACCTATCTCGTACCTGATGCGGGAGCTTTGCTGAAACGATTAGATCAAACTCAGCCCCCCAACTTGCAGTTGAAACGCCCGATTTTTCTGTATGTAGGGCGCATCACCGCAAGAAAGGGAATTAAAACGCTTTTAGAAGCTTGCGCTATTCTTAAAAATCAAGGTTATGTTGATTATTCGCTGTTGATTATTGGCAAAGGAGATCAGCGGGAAGAACTGGAAATATTTATTAAAGAGTGCGATTTTGAAGAGCAAGTAACGTGGGCGGGATGGGTAGAATATGGAAATTTAGGTGCTTATTTTCAGCAAGCTGATATTTTTGTGTTTCCTACTTTTGAGGATGTCTGGGGTATGGTTGTACCGGAAGCGATGGTGTTCGGGAAACCAGTGTTGTGTTCAAATGGTGCAGCTTCCTGTGAGTTAATTATGTCAGGCGAGAACGGTTATATTTTTGATCCTAGCAGTGCTCAAGAGTTAGCGGAGAAACTGCAAGCTTTTCTAGATGAGCCTGATTTGATTGAGTCGATGGGAGAGCGTTCACGACAGATAATTTCTCAAAAAACGCCAGAAACAGCAGCTAAAGCTTACGTCGAAGTTACATCTTTTTTGATGGAGAATAGGTGAAGCAAGTTCGGCAACGGATTTTTTAAAGGATTTAACGGAGGGATGGAAGAGGAAAGAGGGAAAATTTAGCAATTATCAATTAGCAATTACCACTTAGCCATGAAAGTTTTATTATCTGCGTTTGCTTGCGAACCTAATCTCGGCTCCGAAGAGGGAGTAGGATGGAATACTGTTATCCAATCTGCTAAACATCACGAAAGTTGGGTATTTACTCGCACTTTTTGTCGATCGTACATTGAAGCAGAACTAGAGCGGAACCCAGTGCCCAACCTGCACTTTGTTTATTTCGATCCGTTTGGGTGGAGCGAAGATTGGAAGGGGAAACAAGGATTGCTGCAACTTCACTACTATCTGTGGCAAATCTGGGCTTATTTTATCGCTCGGAAGCTCGATCGCGAAATTGGTTTTGACATAGTACATCACGTAACTTATGTCAAACATTGGTCTCCAAGTTTCCTGGCGCTGTTGCCACATCCTTTTATTTGGGGGCCTGTGGGGGGTGCAGAAGCAGCACCAAAGCCTTTTTGGCAAGATTTTAGCCGCCGGGGCAAAATTTACGAAACGCTGCGGGCATTGGCTCAAAGCATAGGAGAACGCGATCCGTTTGTGGGTCTGACGGCGCGCCGCAGTGCCGTGGCGCTGGCAACTACGGAAGAAACCGCAGCCAGACTGCGATTTCTCAAAGCAAAAAACGTGAAGATTTTCTCACAAGTCGGTTTGTCGCAGCAGGAAATTCAAGAACTAGAGCAATTTCCTACCCCGCCGGAGCAACCAATTAGATTCATCAGTGTCGGTCGTCTCTTACACTGGAAAGGGGTGCACTTGGGACTCCGTGCATTTGCGGAGGCGAAGCTGGAACAATCGGAATATTGGATTGTGGGAGACGGCCCGGAAAGGCAGCGTTTGGAAGCTTTGGCAACAGAATTGGGACTGGCAAATAAAGTATTTTTTTGGGGAACTTTATCTCGCGCTGAAACTCTTTCTAGAATGGGGGAGTCTCACGTTCTCCTCCATCCGAGTTTGCATGACTCTGGTGGTTTTGTTTGCACGGAAATGATGGGGGTTGGCCGTCCGACGATTTGTTTGGATTTGGGGGGACCGGCTACTCAAGTGACGGATCAAACGGGGATTAAAGTGACTGCTACTGAACCTGAGCACGCTGTGCAAGGTCTAGCAGAAGCTATAGTGTGTTTAGCCAAGGATCGTGAATTGCGAGATCGCTTGGGTCGATCGGGTCAAAAGCGCGTCAGGGAAATCTATGATTGGAATATCAAAGGTAAATTCTTTGCCCAATTGTGCGAAGATGTATTCGACGGAAAATTAGGATAACTTCTGATTTGTTCGATCGGACCAAACAAAGAAAACTATATTTTTTCAGGCGGTGAAACGTGGGCGTTGCAATCATTACTGGCTCGGCAGGTTTAATAGGCTCTGAGGCGTGTAAGTTCTTTGCCAAACAAGGCTTAGATATAGTTGGCATCGACAATAATATGCGCCAGTTCTTTTTTGGTGCTGATGGTTCTACAAACTGGAACCGCCAACTGCTCGAAAAGTCTTTGGGTACCAAGTATTATCACTTAGATGTGGACATTCGCGACTATGAAGCGATTACCAATATCTTTCAGCGGTACGGCGAGTCGATCGAATTAGTAATTCACACAGCAGCGCAGCCCAGCCATGATTGGGCTTCCCGTGCTCCGAAAATAGACTTTACCGTCAATGCCAACGGCACTCTCAATCTTCTAGAAGTAACTCGCTTGTACTGTCCTAAAGCGGTTTTCATTTTCACTTCTACCAATAAAGTATACGGCGATACGCCTAACAGTTTGCCTTTAATTGAATTAGAACACAGGTGGGAAATTGCACCCGGCCATACTTACGAAACCGGCATTCGGGAAGATATGTCAATCGATCAGTGCCTGCACAGTTTGTTTGGTGCTTCTAAGGTAGCTGCTGACGTTTTAGTCCAAGAATACGGTCGATATTTTGATATGAACACCGCTTGTTTTCGTGGCGGCTGTTTGACGGGGCCAAATCACTCAGGAGCTCAATTGCACGGCTTTCTCGCCTACTTGATGAAGTGTGCTGTCACGGGAACTCCTTACACCGTGTTTGGCTACAAAGGCAAGCAAGTTCGCGATAACATTCATAGCGCTGATTTAATTTCGGCATTTTATGAATTTTATAAAGCTCCCAAAAGCGCCCAAGTTTATAATACAGGAGGAGGCAGGTACAGCAATTGTTCGATGTTAGAAGCTATCCAGATGTGCGAGGCCATTGCAGAACGCAAGTTTAATTGGACTTATGCTGAAGGGAATCGCATTGGCGATCACATTTGGTGGATTAGCGACAATTCAAAATTTTCCAGTCACTATCCCAACTGGAAAATGAAATATAACGTTAAACAAATCTTACAGGAGATTTATGAATGTAACCGCGAGCGTTGGCTGAAAGAGGATGCCAATGAGTGAGCCGGGCAAAAAGAATGTGCTGGGAATTTCGGTAAACGATTGAAGAATACAAGGTTAAACAAATCTTAGGGGAGATTTATGAGTGTAACCGCGAGCGTTGACTTAAAGAGGTGCTCCATGATTGATAAAGGGAAAAAGAATGTACTGGGCATATTAGTAAATGCGGTTAATTATGAAGCGGCTGTTAGCAAAATTATTGCGGCAGCCAGCGCTGGAAAACCAATGTCAGTTTCTGCTCTCGCGGTTCACGGGGTAATGACTGGGGTTCTCGACAGCACTCATCGTTATCGGATTAATCACATTGACTTAGTATTGCCAGACGGACAGCCGGTCAGGTGGGCGTTAAATTTGCTCTACCATACGGAATTGCCCGATCGAGTTTGCGGGCCGAATGCGATGTTACAAATTTGCGAACGTGCGGCAGAAGAGGGATTACCTATCTATTTGTACGGCTCTCAAGCTTCTGTACTGGAAGCTTTATCTCGCAATCTCTGCCAGCGTTTTCCCAAGTTAATTATTGCTGGATCTCAGCCTTCTAAATTTAGGCACGTTTCGCCCGAAGAGAAACAAGAAATTGCACAGCAAATTCGCAACAGCGGTGCAGCAATTACTTTTGTCGGTTTGGGGTGTCCCCGGCAAGAAGTCTGGGCTTACGAATACCGGGACGACTTATCAATGCCGTTGATTGCTGTAGGTGCTGCTTACGATTTTCATGCGGGTAATTTGGCTAAATCTCCTGACTTTTTATCTAAAATAGGTTTGGAATGGCTGTTTCGGATGATGAAGGAACCTCGGCGCCTTTGGCAGCGGTATGTTTTTTTGAATCCGCTTTATATCTGGCTGTTTTTGCTACAAGCTTTGAAAATCAAACAGTTCGACCCCACAGACGCCACGCCACCTGTAGAAGAAGTATTATATGGTTGAAATTTAAAAGTTTCTTGTGAATTATCGGTGCTCACAAGAAAAAATTTAAAAAGCAAACACATCGTAATATCAAATCCGTTAGCATCGGAATAGTAAATTCGACTTCACGGCGTTCACGGCGTTCACGGCGTTCACGCCGTCAACAGTCAACAGTCAACAGTCAACAGTCAACATCATATATGAGTATAACCGGAAATGATATAACTAATCTTTTTGAGGTGCAACTACGATCGCATATTCAAGAAAACTGATATCAAATCCGGTGGCATCGGAATTATAGTGGGAGCTTAAGAGCTCGCGATTTGGGTAGCGAGATATTAAGCTCCCACTGACATGATCCGAATATATTATTCCGATGCCACCGGAAACGATATTACGCCAGAAAACAATTTTTACATTATCTATGTGGTAAGCTGCCGACTGCACACATTACATACAAAGTTTCTGCGTCAGTCTCGATCGAGTCAGGTGGATTGCTGGGTCAATAGTCGCATTTGGTTTGAGCGCACTCCTGGCCTTGGGGATTATCGCAGGGGAGCGCAAAAGTATTGTGACTGTGTAACCAAACTGGATACAAAACCAAAAGTTTATTGCCCTTACCTCGCTCTTGCTATGGCTTTTGGGCTACAATCCGGATCGAATCGTACTTGTTTTCATCAGCCGCAAAAATTGTTTTCAGCAGTAGATTCCAAGCTTGGGCCTTACTGTTTTCTTTGGGCTTTACCATCCGAGGGGATTCCATTGAATCGAACACACTCAAAATTTTTCTTTCATCATCGATCCAACTGTTGGCAAATTGGCGATAGTAGCCATTAAACTCAGTAGAAATTATCTCAAATCCCGCTTTTTCACAGATAGCGCGGAAGCTCTGCGGTGTGAAGAAATACAAATGCCTTGGTACATCTAGATGCATCCATGCAATCCCTGATGACTTCAGCCCAATACAAGAGTTATTTGGTACTTCCATTACCAATTTGCCGCCATCCACGAGCAACTGCATGGCATTGCGGAGTGCAAGTAAAGGATCTCTGGTATGTTCGAGTACGTGGTTCATCACAATCATGTCGTACTGTGTAGACGTGACTTCCGGGGGCAAAGATTCAGCAGTACCATAAAATACATCAAGACCTCGCTGCTCGGCCAAAACCAAAGCTTGTCGATCGGGTTCTACGCCCCAGACTTTGTGACCATCTGCTTGCAGTTCTTGCAGCAGGTACCCGTTGGCGCAACCGATTTCTAATATCGAGCAGGAAGCAGTCCCGAACTGTTGCTTCCACCATTGACTCGTGACATCTACTCCGCGATCGAAACGCCAAGCTAGATGCGTGCGTAATTTATCCAAGAAGGAAATAGAAGAGGAAGACTCGGGACCTGTAGAGTCTGTATGATGAGTATAGTAGTCGTCAATCTCGTAGAAACTGGCGATTTTGTTGACTTCGGGTAAAGGATGAATGCATCCAAGTTGTGACTTTTCGCACCAGTACAATTGAAAGGATTCTTTGTTTGCAGGTCTGCGCCAATCACCGGGTATCAATAGCCACGGTTTCATACTCTGTCCCGATATCGGACAGACGACGGTAGGACTTAAGCAATTTTGACTTGGCATTTTAGTTTTCATTATTTAGGTACTTGATGTACTAATAACCACTGATGTTGGATTTCAAATCCGGAAATAAATTATGTGCCAGTGACAATTGCCGAATCTGAAATACAGCGGATGACTGCCCCAAAATTATTAGGTTTCAGAAACAGGATTGCTGCGGCGTGGTTTTCAGCTTACATCGAACTTTAAGCTAACGCATTTAACTTGCTTTGTCACGTGTGATAAAAAACTACACATTCCGCGATCGGGCTGTGAGTAAGTTTTCCTATATTTAGGAATTCAGCAATAATTAAAGTATAAATTAAGTTATAAAACTGGGTAGCGATGTCGGCTGCGATCGATATAAATAAAAGCTTTATCACCTTTGTGCCTAAATAATATTGCTGATTTTGTTGCAAAAGCGAAGTATAAAATTTGCGATTTCATATATATCGGTGGACGCAAATGTTGCGTTCGCTATTGTTCCTTGAAGTAAAAATTTAGCTCCCAGTTGAGTTGGGAAACCAAACTTTTCTTTAATCTTCAGCACAAGAGGTGATTGACAAGCACTGATTTTTATGTGTAGGTCGCGAAGGTCTCCTATCGATCGGCGTAAGCCCCGATCCGTTCTTTGATAAACCGGATATAAAAATGCCTGAAAGTAGACTTAATCACCCGTGGCATACCAAAGTCAATTGGCATCATATTTTCCGGCAACTTCCAATCCAAAACCTTGAGATTTTCCGGCTGCAAAAGCGGAAAATCAATCGCCTCTAAATTAGAGCAAAGTCCCAATCTCATCGCTGCAGCTACAGTGGGAACCGCCGCCGGATCAGCATTAATAATTTCAACTAAAGTTCTGTCCAAAGCAAACACATCATCAGAGGCGCCCAAAATTCCCAAAAACTTAGGTTCGCCGCCGCTTGGCCCGTTACCTTCGTGGCCGATAATGCCATCCAAAATCGTCAAATTTGGGTTAATTGCCCTGGCCGTTTCTACTAGCATTTCACCGAATCGGGCGCTATCTTTGCCAGCTTCCATGTGCCACCAAGCCTTCATTTTACCGGGGACGCAGCCGAACAAATTTTTCACGCCCATTGTCACGGTTAATTGAACGTGAGATTTGAGTTTGGGCAAATTAATCACTACATCCGCTTCCATTGCTTCTTTGCAAATTCGCAGATGATTGAAATCTTCGCTGACAGTTTCGTAGCGTTTTCCTTGAAACTCAACTACTGGCAAATTCAGTTCTTGCAACAGCGGCAAATAACCGTTGGCTTTGGCTACACCCATCGCGCTGCCAAAAGCTGGACTATCGCCTAAAAATGGTTTTCCTCCCGCTTCAATGACCATTTTAGCCACACAGTAAACCAATTCCGGGCGGGTGACGCATTCTTTTGTAGGGCGAGAACCGGTAAGGAGATTGGGTTTGAGTAAAACCCGATCGCCCGATTTGACAAAAGCCGAGATTCCGCCCAAGGGTGCGAGCAAACTTTCTAAAGATGTTTGCAAGATTGGGCGATCGTAGGAATTGGCCTGAATTAAACTAACAGCAGACATAATTATGAATTAATTTGTAATTGGTTATCGATCGGGAATAATCTCAGTGTAACACAGGCACATAAAACCATAAGCAGGGTGATCTGCGCCTGCGTTACCAAGAATAATCTCAATACAAATGAACCCTAACTATTCGTTGGCAATCTACCAACTGCCGCCCGCTGCATCGTACTAACTCGCAGCGAGTTAGAGAATATTCCTTGACCTTGCAGTTCAGGGATAGCAGGTTTTACTTCTACTTTTACCACCCTGGCTGTGCAGATAAAAACCGTTTGATCGGCTAAATGGAAAGTCAACCAAGGTTGATTTAATAAATGCAGCACTTCCTCTTGGAATTCTTGTGCCGGTATCGGAAGAGTGAAAGTTTCAGCCTGACCTTCCACATAATGAAATGTCACTTGAGTTGTGTTCTCTTTATCTTGAGTTAATTTGGCAAAAGAACCTGCGCGCATAAATCTTGCTCCCCAACTTTAGACTATAAAAAAAATTCAGAATTAAATGTAAAAAAATGAATTCTGAATTGTTTAACTTTCACCTGTGACAGCGATCGGGCAGAACTCAGAAGGCAGAAGGCAGAATTAAATCGAGTTCAGCCTTCTAGTTTCTAGCTGATTCCTGCGAGATCCTATACGTTAGCAGAAGATGTTGGCATCGCACTCATTTTCTCTAAATCTAGAACTTTTGCCAAGTCTTCTGCACTCATTAAACCCCTTTCTAGCACAATTTGCCGCAAAGATTTGCCGGTTTCTAGAGATTCTTTGGCGACGGCGGCGGCGTTGAGATAGCCGATGTGAGTGTTGAGGGCGGTAACGAGGGCGAGACTGCCTTCTGCGTAGGCGAGACACCGATCGCCCTTAGCTTCTATTTTTTCGAGGCATTTGGTGCTCAGGGCGCTGATGGTATTGCCCAAAATTTCGATGCTGTGAATGAGATTGTAGGCGATCAGGGGCATCATCACGTTCAATTCTAATTGTCCCGCTTGGGCGGCAAGGGCGATCGCGCTATCGTAACCCATAACTTGAAAACACACCATCGATGTCATTTCTGCCATCACAGGATTGTATTTTCCCGGCATAATGGACGAGCCAGGTTGCACAGGAGGCAGTTGAATTTCTTTCAAACCCGTTTTCGGCCCGGAGTCCATCAAACGCAAGTCGTGGGACATTTTAACGCAATCCTGAGCGAGATTTCGCAGTGCACCGGAGACATTTACAAACGGTGCCATACTCTGCATCGCAGCCATTAAATGCCTTGCTGGTTTCAGGGGGTGATCGATTAATTCTGAGAGAATTTCAGCAACTTTTTGACAGTATTCAGGGTGAGTATTTAAGCCTGTTCCGGCAGCACTTCCCCCCAATCCCAGGGATGTCAAATCATCGGATGCCCTGTCAATTCTCAAGGTATGTTCTTTCAGAATTTGCGCCCAAGCGCCGAAGGTATCGCCGAGTCGAACCGGCACAGCATCTTGTAGGTGAGTGCGGCCGGATTTAACAATATTTTTGAATTCTTCTGCTTTGTTTTCAAGGGCAACTACGGCCTCCGACAAAGCCGGAAACAGAGTTTTTTCTAACGCCAACAATCCGCCGATCCGAATCGCCGTCGGAATCACATCATTTGTCGATTGACCGTAGTTTACATGATCGTTAGGACTAACGCGCTTGTAATTACCTTTTTCATCGCCCATAATTTCCAAAGCGCGATTTGAAAGAACTTCATTAACATTCATGTGGTGAGAAGTTCCGGCGCCGGCTTGGTAGACATCAACTACAAATTGATCGCGCAATTTGCCAGCTAGGATTTCATCTGCTGCTTGGACAATGGCTTGACTGATGTCTTGGGGAATGCAGCCGAGTTCGCCATTGGCGATCGCCGTTGCTTTTTTAATTAAAACACAAGCATCAACGTATGTTGATAAAGGCTTAATGCCGCTGATTGGGAAATTTTCAACTGCGCGCAGGGTTTGGATGCCGTAGTAGACATTAGATGGGATTTGTTTGTCTCCCATCGAGTCGCTTTCTGTGCGGTAGGTTGCGGTTGGCTTTTGAGTCATATCGTCTGGTTTGTGATAATTAGGAATTGTGGAAACAGAACTTACGCACAGTTGGTCAGAAACCGGGTTTCTTGTCGGGGAATCTGTTTTAAAGCGTAGTTTTTTGTCAAGAAACCCGGTTTCTGAAGGTTTTTGTGCGTCCTGGACTGGCAATTTTTTTGGTAACACGGCTGACGGGCGATCTTACTTTTGGGCGCGCGCCGGCAAGTTTACAGTAATGCGTAAGTCCCGATCGTACAAAATTATCCCACATCTGAGGCTTCAATCTAAAATCTAAAATCTAAAATCGATTGACAGTTTGCAAAAGCTAAAATTAGTCGATCGGCAAGGGCGATCGCACGCACACAAGGCGAGTCAGGTATAATCATACAAGTAAATCCATTTCACTCATAGTGTTAAACTCCCACGAACAAACCAGCAAAAACTTTCAAACACCCGCTAAATATTTTGATAATCGGCTTTAAGTGCCTCTGCGATTTTTCCGGCTTCAGTAAAGGCTATATCCAGCATTGTTCCCACCGCAGCCATCCCGGAAAAACCGACGATTTTAATGGCTCACTGAACAGGGCTACAGTTATACTATTGAGGTTCAAGGCGATGGTTAGTCAGCGATCGATAAATTCTTGGTAAAACTGCTCATGCAAACCTAAGAAATTATCCATCCCCTCCTTTGTCAGATACCCGCTATTCTTACCAGTGTGCGGGTTTCTTACGTAGCTAGAAATGGTTTTTGAAACGTTAGGATTCTCGCTCCACCTAATGTTGAACGCTGCATAGTTTGGGAAAAAGGTCATTGCTGCATAAGCATCAATGTGGTCATGTATCCACCATGCCAAGGCTGTCCAATCTTGAGTGCGTTCATAGTAAGGGATGAATGATGTAACAATAATACATACTGTTGCTCCCATATACCCCTCTGAATCTTTTACGTCCCAGATATGTTCTGCATAGTTGGCCTCATTACTGGCACAGTTGTACTGATTTTTATTCTCTGCTCCTTTGGCGTTCACCGCACAAGAACGATAGGCTGAGCGGATACTAATCCGACCAAGCGCATCTTGAATTGGTTCAAGCACTCTCTCACACAAATTCTTTCCGGCTGCGATCGCCAAGTCAGGATCGCTAGGAATGTTAGGGATATCTTCAATTTGAGAGATTTCTGAATAAAGAAACTCACGCATGAAAAAACTCTTAGAGAGTTGAACCCGTCCTAGCTCTTCCAAAGCTTTAACAGTTTGTGGCTTTCTCATAGATTGAACTCCAGCAATTAGAGGTAAATAGCTTAATGTTAAACACTGGCAGATAATTTAGAAGCATTGTTGCAGCCCAAAGCAACGTTCCGGTTGAGTGGCTAGAAATAACTTTTGCATCACCGCCAATATCTTTCGTTAGTCCGCTCCAGCCGGGTTGTTAGACCGGGGCGATCGCCACTTGACGCTGTTATTGTCCGCGTCCTGGTTTGCAATCTGCAAAACCTAATGCCTCTGTGTCAAGGAAACTAGCGATCGCCATCTCAATGACTGCTTCGATTGGATATTCAATTTCAGCAGCACGAGCAATTAGGGCAGCACGAATTCGTTCAGGAAAACGTCCTAAAATAACTTCGGCATCAGCGAGGGAAAGTTGCTCTTGAAGTTTGGCTTGCATGGCATTTACATCTCAGTTGGAATTTGGACGTTGTAAGGGGGTTCAGTAGCTCTTAGAATGATGGCTTCTAGCTCCAATAGTAACGCAGGCTTCTGCCAGTGAGAAATTGTCTGTACTGCAATCCGTATGTCTTCATCGCTATATTTATCGAGCCATGCCCACAAAAAAGCTTTGTGCCCACCACTGAAGCGACCTCGTAAGCTCTTGGTTTTACCGATGTAGAGCAATCCATCAGTTCTGTGCCTGATTGCATAAATGCCAGGACGCGCAGGAATGCTCTCAAACCCACGGGTCAAGGGTTGACATTGCTCAAAAGGAATGAAAGCAATCGCGTCTAGAATTCTTCGTGCTTGGATTTGTAGGTCAGAATCATTCGTTGGCATGAAGGCAAGAAGGCTAATTGCACAGAAATCATAATCCCACAAATTCTGTTACAACCATCATCAACTAGGGATGGTTTCCTGCGCGATCGCACAGAGAAGGCGATCGATCCCGAGCTGATTTGAGCCTTGGCCGTGCCTGTGTTTTTCTAGGATATGGGAAAGGGGCGAGCGATCGAATTTTACCTGCCGGTAAAAAATGTAAGGTTATTTCCGTAAAAAACCTGGTTTCTGCGTCCACGAGTCTCAATGATTAAATTAAATCTAAAAAGCAACAAGTGCAGAATATCTGGCAACCATCCGAATTATACCTCCTAACCTCCTGCTACACTATTAATAACCGCATCCTCACCCACATTTATGTTCCCAAAAGCAATCCTCGCTCTCGGTCCCTTAATATCGGGAGTGCTGTCAGTCATCGCCAGCCATATCGGTCACAAACTAGGAGAAACCCTCGGCAATAAAGCTCAACAATGGGTAGAATTTCTGATTCCCGCTCCCAATCAGATATCCTCTGATTCGACTGAGATAGAGCCAGTAAAACAGCGTTATTCCCAGGAAATGCTCGAATACGCGAAAGCGAAAGATGCCAGAGATAACGAATTGTTAAAGCTGACAGTAGCACAAACAGCACGCCGCCTTGAGTTGCAGGAACAGGAACAGCGAGACAGACGGAAGCTGGGCGCCTTGCAACGGGATTTGATGCGGGAATTGCAAGCCAAGGATATTCAGGTCAAGCTGGCTGAAATTCAAACAATTTGGGATAAAGATACTTGGTTTTCTAAGTTGAATCGAGAGGAAACTAAGCAGATTTTACTTGAGCAGCAACATCGCCTCTTAATCTTACTATCACCGCCCAAAATTAGCAAGCAATGCCCGGAAACCTTCTGTGAAGATTTGCCAATTGAGATGAGAAGTGTGGGAGATTTTCTCAGACAGCATTATCCTCAACAGGATGTCTTACGCCCCGTTAAGTTTTATAGCGACTATTTCACTGAGTCGATAGGTGATATTGATGTGGAACGCTTGCAGCGAATTTTATCTCCGGTTCCTACTACTATTTTATATAGCGATATCAGCGACTATGCGGTAACTTTTCGCGTCGGGTTTTGGGGATTCCTGAACAATCAGGAAGTCTCCCTGTTTTCTACCAAAGTTTTTGACTGGGAAGAGGCAAAAGATGCACTTTTAGCATCTGGGATAAGTGAGAAAAAAGCCCTCCGCATGATTCGGCAGTTGATTGTGGCGATTCACAAGTTACTGGCGGGATTTTTAGCCGATTTGTATTATCTCAATATTGACCCTGGCTATGAACCTCAGTTGTTTAATTTAAAGGATGAATTGGCTGAAGATGGGTTGGCAGAAGAATGGGTGAAACCTTATTTTGATATTCTTCAGGATATTCAGCGGCGGCATCGAGAACAATATGAACAGGAGTTGAAAAAGCTGATTGAGCAAGTAGAGGCTGAACGTCAATCTCAAGAGACTGCCAAAGCTAAAGCAAAACCCCAACAACAAATAGAAAAAGCGGTCAAAGCTGAAGCCCAACGCCAACAACCAAGAGAAGAACAAATCATTAGAAAAGCTCACTCCTTCAAATGTGTAAAAACTCTTAATGGCGTATGTTTTTCACCTGTTACCTCCGTAGTTATTAGTCCAGATGGCAACACTTTTGTTAGTGACAGCAGTGGAAATTGTAGCCAACTTTGGAATCTCCATACAGGAGAACTGATTCGTATTTTTTCAGGGCATTCAGGTGCGGTTTATTGCGTTGCCATTAACCCTAATGGAACAATTTTAGCTAGTGGAAGTTCTGACCAACAAATTAAGCTGTGGAATCTGGAAAATGGACAAAAAATTAGCACTCTCAAAGGTCACTCATTTTTAATTCGGTCTCTTGCTTTTAGTCCAGACGGAGAAACTCTTGCTAGTGGCAGTCAAGACAATATTATCAAACTGTGGAATCTGAAAAAAGGGCAGGAAATTCGCACTCTCATAGGGCATTCATACTCGGTTTGGTCTGTCGCTATCAGCCCGGATGGAAATACTCTGGTTAGTGGTAGTTATGACAATACTATCAAGGTTTGGAATTTGAAAACCAGACAGGAAATTCGCACTCTCATAGGGCATTCACAGTCGGTTTTTTCCGTTGTCATCAGCCCGGATGGACAAATTATTGCTAGTGGTAGTGGAGACAACACTATCAAGCTTTGGAATCTGAAAACCGGACAGCAAATTCGCACTCTCACAGGGCATTCAGAGTCTGTTTTTTCCGTGGTCATCAGCCCGGATGGACAAATTATTGCGAGTGGTAGTGGAGACAACACTATCAAGCTTTGGAATCTGAAAACCGGACAGCAAATTCGCACTCTCACAGGGCATTC